>SMWN01000001.1 GCA_004356415.1 Gammaproteobacteria bacterium | reverse complement strand
TACTGGCAAAGGAATTAAAAAAACGATTGCCATACCAACTGGATTATGTTTATTTCACCAATTCAGGCACCGAAGGTGTTGAAACAGCGATTAAATTTGCCCGCTGTGCCACGGGTCGTGCCGGGATCATCCACGCGCAAAATTCATTTCATGGCCTCAGCACAGGTTCATTGGCCCTGTGCGGTGATAACACGTTCAAAGAAGGATTCACGCCGTTCATGCCCGATACCTATACAGTTCCTTTCAATGATCTTCCAGCTTTGGAAGAGGTACTCACCAGAAGTAAAATTGCCGCATTTATTATCGAACCCATCCAGGGGAAAGGCGTAAATATTCCTGACAAGGGATATTTAACTGAAGCCGCCCGTTTATGCCGAAAACACAAAGCCCTCTTTATCGCAGATGAGGTACAAACAGGTATGGGACGTACAGGTAAATTTTTGGCGCTGGAACATGATGAAGACGTCGATCCGGATATGGTAATACTGTCTAAATCACTCTCCGGTGGATACGTCCCTGTCGGTGCCGTGCTCACCAGAAAATGGGTCTTCAACAAAGTTTTTTCATCAATGGAGCGATCAGTCGTCCACTCTTCGACATTTGGCCAGGGCAGTCTTGCCATGGTGGCAGGCTTGGCGACGCTGGAATACATTGACAACAAAAAACTGATAGAAAATGCCAGAAGGATGGGCAACCTGGTAGGTGAACGTCTGAAAAGTTTAAGCGAACAATACGAATTTATTCACGATATAAGATGGCGCGGTCTGATGATCGCAATTGAGTTTTCAGAACCAAAATCATTTTCATTACGCGCTGCCTGGAATATGGTACATAAATTAAACAAGGACTTGTTCCCACAAGCCGTGACTATTCCATTGCTACAAGATTATCAAATCCTGACACAAGTCGCTGGACGCCATATTGATGTTATTAAACTTATACCTCCGCTAATTATTGATGAGGAAGACGTTAATTATTTCGTTAATTCTTTCAGCAAAGTGATGGATAATTTGCATAAATTTCCTGGGCCAGTGTGGGAAGTATTATCCAGAATTGGCAAATCAATCTTTGCCAAAAACAATGTTGATGAAAAACTTCAATATGCTTCTTATCAATAAATACAAATACTGACGTCAAAAGATTTTTAATTAAACACAAAACATATCATGGAGAACACATGACCTGGAATATTTATCTCTCCGGAGAAATCCGCACCGACTGGCGTGAAAAAATAGAGGCCGGACTGAAGGCGGCCGACCTGCCGATTAATCTAAGCACACCAAATACTGATCACGCATCAAGTGATGATTGTGGGAACCGACTTCTTGGTGCTGAAGATCACTCTTTCTGGAAAGATCACAAGGCATCAAAGGTTAATTCCATTCGCATTCGTAATTTGATTGAAAAGTCCGACGTTGTTATTGTGCGTTTCGGCGAAAAATATAAACAATGGAATGCGGCATTTGATGCGGGATCCGCAGCGGCATTAGGTAAATCAATCATTCCCCTGCACGATCCAGAATTAACACATGCCTTAAAGGAAGTAGATGGTGCCGTAACTGCTGTAGCCCAGACACCGGAAGAAGTTGTTAACATTATGAAGTACGCGACCAATGGAACATCACCCTAATTGATTCACACACCACATCGTATGCTCACGGGCATGAAGAAAATCCGCTTTGTATTTCTGTTATTCATCACAGGCTTGTCCATCGCAATATTGGCAGGCGTTCAATTTGGACCGGATTGGCGGACAGCTGATCGCTCCAGCGCGGGGATTGCGCCAGACCCCTCAGAGCTATCAGAAGCTGTCGTTCAGGTATATGCTGCCCGTGCATTTAACTGGAGAAGTTTATTTGCTGTTCACACCTGGCTTGCAACCAAGACCAGGGGGGCATCGGAATATCATGTTTATCAAGTTGTTGGTTGGCGTAAATGGAACGGCTTACCTGTCGTCGTGAGAGAAAAAGATATCCCGGACAGAAACTGGTTTGGCAACCCTCCTACAATCCTGAGGGAACTAAAAGGTGCTGATGCAGAAGCAATCATTTCATCTATTGAAAGTGCCGTAGCGTCTTACCCTTATCCTGACACTTACCACATATGGCCTGGCCCCAATAGTAATACCTTTGTTGCGCATATCGGTCGTTCGGTACCTCAACTACAACTGGATTTACCACCGACTGCCATTGGTAAGGATTTCATGACTCGAAATAGATTTATTGATACGACGCCCAGCGGACATGGGTTTCAGTTTTCATTTTTTGGTATTTTTGGAGGTCTCGTCTCAGCAGTTGAAGGAATAGAAATAAATATACTCAGTCTCAACTTCGGTTTGGGATACACGCCTGATACAATCTGGCCTTTAAGACTCCGTCTTCCATTCTTTGGTATCATCACATTGAGCTCCGCCTCACGACCCGAGAGATTAACCCATAACATTTATACCCAAACCACCTGGAAATGCAGCCATTAAAAACGTAGCGTTTGGGAGCTTGTCTCAGAAATATAATCTCAGGAAATTGGCGCGCCCTTTCACTTACTTTAATCGGCCGAATCGTCTTCCTCTGCGATACCACATAAATCTGCTCCCTCCTCCAGTGCTTCAACTAATTCGGAAGGCTGTAATTTTTTCTCTATTTTTTTCAGTGCTTTAATGGCTCTGGACTCATCATCAGTGGCAGCAGCGTAAAACCAACTATAGGCTTTTACATTGTCTTTTTTGATTCCCTTGCCATTGGCATACAAAGTCCCCAGATGGTACTGGGCCTTGGTATGCCCTTGTTCTGCAGCGTGGAAAAACCAGGTAAATGCGTCAGTAAAATCCTCTTCACTCTCTGCCTCATCCATAGTTATTTTAGCTACCTGATATTGTGCTTTCGCATAGCCTTGTCTTGCGGACTTTCGGAACCAGACAAGTGCTTCAGAATCATTTTTTTTAACACTCAGTCCATTTAAATAGAAGTTTCCTAAATAGTATTGTGCTCGGGAATAACCTTGCACGGCAGCTTCGCGCAATAATTTTTCGGCCTCCTGATAATCCCTGGGGACTCCACGGCCTTCTTTATACATTAATGCCAGGTTGTATAGCGCTTTGTCATAACCACTTTTCGCTGCCTTCCTGTACCATTCAACGGCCTCAATATCATTCCTTTCCACGCCATTTCCTTCGGCGTACAAGGCACCCATATTCAGTTGTGCCTTCGCGTTACCTTTTTGTGCAGCACGCTGATACCATTTAATCGCTTCTTCAATATTCGGCTTTACACCGTATCCCTGCGCGTACATGTAACCAAGGTTGTAACGTGCATTAACATGCCCAAACCTGGCCGCTTTTTGATAGCCTTTTAGTGCCTTTTCATAGTTTTGCTTGACGCCAAGCCCATTCTGGAAACACCAGGCAAGATCGGCCAGACCGTCCATATCATTCTGTTCCGCTGCTTTATTCAACCAGAATATAGCCTGTCCATAATCCTGTTCTACACCATGACCATGTATGTATTTTTCACCCATGCTAGCCTGGGCCTTGGCAAAACCCTGTTTGGCCGCCTGTAAAAACCAGCGTGCGGCCAGACCAAGATCCTGTGCTTCTCCCAGGCCCTCTTCATAGATGCCTGCGAGCGTTAATTGAGCAGTAAGATTGCCTTTTTTTGCCTCTGTAATGAGTTGAGAAATATCTGTATTTTCTTCAGCCATATCTGTGTCCCTTACCTTCGTTGAGGATTCATGGCAGATTTCACAAAATCGGTCAGCCTTCTGGACCATTGTCCGACATTTCTCATGCAAAACCAGTGTTATTTATAGGCGGTTTCGGATAATAAGTGCAATTTAATTACGCAGCAAGTAAGTCCACTCGCTGCCCCATAAATAGTTCGTTAGGTGATAGACAACCCCGTGTTTTCCTTGGGCGGTTATTCAGACGTTCCATAACCCTTTTGATTTGTTTATCACTCACCCGATTAAAATCAGTTCCCTTTGGGAAGTACTGACGTATCAATCCATTGGTATTTTCATTTGTGCCCCGCTCCCAGGAAGCATACGGGTGTGCAAAGTAAATATCAGTTTTCAACCCTTTACCGATCTCAGCATGTCCCGCAAACTCCAGACCATTGTCGAAGGTGATGGTCTTGACCTTTGATTTCAGATGCTTCAGCCCGTCAACCGCCGCCCTGGCTAATAAATCTGACCGCTTACCCGTTAATCGTATGACCATGGTATAGAGTGTCTTCCGCTCAACCAATGTCAATAGGGCACCCTTACGTCCCTTGCCTATGATCGTATCACCCTCCCAATCACCAATACGAGTACGCTTCTCAACAATCGCTGGACGCGCTTCAATACCCACTCTGTTCTTGATTTTCCCGCGTTGGTCATAATGACCATAACGTTTGCGATAGGGCCTGGAGACTATCCGCAAATGTTGATACAGGGTACCGCCTGCCGCCTTATCGTCATAGATAAGTTGATAGACCGTTTCATGGTGCAAGGATAACTGCTTGTGCCGCTTCAGATAATCAACCACCTGTTGTGGACTGAGTTCTTGCCGTATAAGCCGCTTAATCCAGTTCATGACTTCATCGTTTACCTTGCTTGCTTTCCGGGCTCCTTGGCGTCGATAATCAGTTAAACGCTGTGCCTGTGCAGGCCGATAACCTTTCAAACCTTGATTGCGACGCAACTCTCGGCTAATCGTCGAGGGGCTTCTTTCAAGTATCACGGAGATCTCTTTCTGACTATGTCCTGCTTTCTTCATCACGTAAATCTGGTATCGTTCGTTTTCGGTCAGTTGTTTATAGTTCATTGTGCATTTTCCTTTGGTGAGAAAAATGGCGAACTATATCAGCTGGCCACTTTTATCAGGAATTGCACTTATTATCCGAAACCACCGTTCGTTAATATCGGGAACCAGGGCATAAATAATTTGAAACGACGTCGCGGTATTTATCTTCTTCCTAATCTGTTTACCACGGCAGGTTTGTTCGCCGGTTTCTATGGCATTGTCTCAGCCATGAATTCACAATTTGAAAGTGCTGCCATCGCTATTTTTATCGCCATGGTGATGGATGGTATGGATGGACGTATTGCACGTTTAACAAATACGCAATCTGACTTTGGTGTTGAGTATGACAGTCTGTCCGATATGATTTCATTTGGTCTGGCACCATCTTTGATCATGTACCAGTGGGTTTTGTCCGGGATGGGCAAACTAGGTTGGCTTGCGGCATTTGTTTACACAGCTTCAACTGCACTCAGACTCGCACGATTCAATACCCAGGCTGCCAGTGAGGACAAGCGGTTTTTTCAGGGTTTACCAAGTCCTGCTGCTGCTGCTTTGCTCGCGGGGATGATTTGGTTGGGTGAAACACAGGAGTATGTAGATATCGCAAATTTGACGATCTTCGCATTTCTAGTCACGATAATCGCTGGAATATTGATGGTCAGTAATATTCGGTTCCACAGCCTCAAGCAAATAGATTTTAAGGGTCGCGTGCCATTTGTCAGGATATTATTGCTGGTATTACTGTTCGTGTTTATTGCGAGTGAGCCACCGCTGGTATTGTTTTCTATTGCCTTGGTTTATGCCATATCGGGCCCGGTAATGACACTCCTGTCTATCCGCAAACACCGTGCAGCAAGAAAACTTCAGGAGTCCTCAGGCAATCAAAGCTGATTGTTGAAACAGCAAAAGGTCTTCCCTAATAGGATTTTCCCTAACAGGATCTTCCCAAGAAGAATTATTTCGTCCTAAAAAGCTTGCAATACATACAAGTGTCGCTATATTTCGCATTGTAATGAAAACAATCAGTCAAACATTTCAGTTCTTTTTACAACCCGGATATTCATTCGGCGCCTTGCTACGCTTGCTGCCCTGTCGGGCAAAATAGACCACCTCAAAATATTTGATTTCAATGTATGTGTAGTTCATTAACACACGACAAATTCGTTTAAGGTTTCGCGTCCTTACGGTAGTATGGATGCAAGTTTTGGAGCAGGAAAATGCAAGACAAATTAATCATATTTGATACAACTCTTCGCGATGGAGAACAAAGCCCAGGTGCGTCAATGAACAAGGATGAAAAGGTTCGTATCGCTAAGGCACTGGAACGCATGAAAGTGGATGTCATTGAGGCGGGTTTCCCCATCGCCAGCCCCGGTGATTTCGAGGCCGTACATCAGGTCGCAGAGGTGATTCAGGAAAGTACTGTTTGCGGATTGGCACGTGCACTGGATAAAGATATAGACAGGGCTGCGGCTGCCTTGAAACCGGCGCAATCATCAAGGATCCATACCTTTCTTGCGACATCTCCTATTCATATGAAGGAGAAATTACGCATGACACCTGATCAGGTTGTGGAACAGGCGGTGCGTGCTGTCAAGCGTGCGCGTAACTATACGGACAATGTTGAATTCTCGCCTGAAGATGCTGGCCGATCAGAGCTTGATTTCTTATGTCGCGTATTGGAGGCCGTCATTGATGCGGGTGCAACTACATTAAATATCCCGGATACAGTAGGTTATAATTTACCACAACAATTTGGTGAATTGATTAAACAATTGATTGAAAGAATACCAAATTCCGACAAGGTAATATTCTCGGTGCATTGTCATAATGATTTAGGATTGGCCGTGGGTAATTCACTTGCAGCAGTCATGAATGGTGCCAGACAGGTAGAATGTACGATTAATGGTCTGGGCGAGCGAGCAGGGAACGCATCATTGGAAGAAGTTGTCATGACTGTGCGCACTCGTCAGGATGTGTTTCCCTGTGATACAACTTTGGATACCACGCAAATCCTGAATTGTTCACGTCTGGTTTCAAGTGTGACAGGTTTCCCCGTGCAACCCAATAAGGCCATTGTCGGTGCGAATGCCTTTGCCCATGAAGCAGGCATACACCAGGATGGCGTACTCAAAAGCCGTGAGACTTACGAAATTATGCGAGCAGAAGATGTAGGCTGGCACGCCAATAGAATGGTCTTGGGTAAACACTCAGGCCGTAATGCATTTAAATCCAGATTATCTGCATTGGGAATCGAGTTTGAACGCGAGGAAGATTTGAATGCAATGTTCACTCGCTTTAAGGCTCTTGCAGACAAGAAACATGAGATCTTCGATGAGGATTTACAGGCATTGGTCACTGACACCTTTCATGAAGCCACCATGGACCGGATCAAACTCGTCTCCATGAAAGTGAACTCAGAAACAGGTGAAGTCCCTGTCGCAAAAGTGACTTTGTCTATTGATGGTGAGGAGAAACATGCCACCTCTGACGGAAGTGGTCCGGTTGACGCAATTTTTAAGGCCATAGAATCGGTTGTGAATAGTGGCTGTAAACTGGAACTTTACTCGGTGAGTAACATTACGACTGGAACAGATTCACAAGGAGAGGTCACTGTCAGGATTGATAAGGGTGGCCGGGCAATCAACGGACAAGGTGCAGATACAGATATTATTATTGCTTCTGCGAAGGCCTATATCAATGCCTTGAACAAAGCTCAGGAACAGAGCGGACGGGCACACCCTCAAGTTTGAGGCAAAAAGATTTGAGATAATACAATGGGTTTGACGCAAACACAGGAATATTATCTCCAGACCATGGGTGTGGATGTGTATAGGTCAAGAGACAGGGCTCTGGATGACCCTGCCTCCAACTCAGACGAAGTAAGAACAGCATCCGTTCGAGTCCCGGAAACCACCGTACAGGAAAGTGAAATCTGGAGAGATTTGCGACAACGCGTTGCAAAATGTCAGCAATGTGAACTCTATCGAGAACGGACGCAGACTGTTTTTGGTGTAGGCGATCATCATGCAGATTGGTTAATTATTGGAGAGGCGCCAGGTGCCGAAGAAGATAAACAGGGAGAACCTTTTGTTGGGCGTGCAGGCAAATTGCTGAACAATATGTTGTTCGCTCTGGGTTTGCAAAGGGAGCAGGTATTTATCGCAAATATCCTCAAATGTCGTCCACCAAAAAATCGGGATCCGAAACCGGAAGAGGTTAATGCTTGCTCAAGCTACCTGAGAGAACAGATTGATTTAATTCAACCGAAAATCATTCTTGCGGTGGGTCGTATCGCTGCACAGAATCTGATGAAAACAGAAACACCCATTGGAAAAATGCGTGGCCGGCGATATCAATATGCTGATACAGGAATTCCTGTAGTGGTGACTTATCACCCTGCCTATTTGTTGCGGTCTCCACGTGAAAAAAGAAAGGTGTGGCAGGATTTGCAACTGGCGATGCGGGTTTATAAGGAAACAGCATGAGTACCGTACTTAAACAATCAACAATCGTTTTTCGTCCCATGTCAGAAGTGTATCTGGAACAAGTGATAGCGATTGAAGAAGCTGTTTATGAGTTCCCCTGGTCTATAGGTACTTTTCAGGACTGTTTAAGCGCAGGTTATTGCTGCTGGTTGATGGGGCAGGATGATTGTGTCTCGGGATATGGGATTATGTCTGTGCTTGCAGGTGAAGCGCATATCCTGAATCTTTGTATCAAGCCTGATTTGCAGAATAACGGCTTGGGCAAAGAGATGCTTGATCATCTGATTGATCTGGCAAAGTTACATCATGCAGATGTCATGTTCCTTGAAGTGCGACCATCAAACAGACAGGCATTAAAAATCTATGAAAAATCAGGTTTTGACGAAGTAGGGAGTCGCAAAGATTATTATCCCGCCAAATTCGGTCGTGAAGACGCCTTGATACTTGCTAAACAATTAACAGATCACCTGTTAGTAAATCATTAATGAGAAATGAGTGTGACCAGAAAATCTAAAATTGAAAAACTAAATAAAGAGGAATTCCTGACCATTGAAGCGTATGTAGGAAATACACCCTTGGTCAGACTTCAACGTCTGCCAGGAGACACCAGCAACATCATCATGGCCAAGCTGGAAGGGAATAACCCTGCAGGTTCAGTTAAAGATAGGCCAGCGTTAAGTATGATAAAACATGCGGAGGAACGGGGAGATATTAGACCCGGTGATACCCTGATAGAAGCGACCAGTGGTAATACTGGCATCGCTCTGGCTATGGCGGCTGCGATTAAAGGCTACGAGATGATTCTGATTATGCCCGAGCATATGAGTGAAGAAAGACGTGCCGTCATGAAGGCGTTTGGTGCGGAGATTATCTTGACGTCTGAGGAGGGTGGTATGGAAGCAGCGATAGATCTTTCACGTGAAATGGAAGCAGACAAAAAAGGGATTGTTCTCGACCAATTTTCAAACCAGGATAACCCTTTGTCTCATTATGAAGGGACAGGTCCTGAAATTTGGCGTGATACACACGGTAAGATTACACATTTTGTCAGTTCTATGGGCACCACGGGAACAATCATGGGGACTTCACGTTATCTCAAGGAACAAAATCCTGAAATACAGATAATCGGCGTACAGCCAATCGAAGGTGCCAAAATACCCGGCATTCGACGTTGGCCCAAGGAATATTTACCCAAGATTTATGACGAAACAAGAGTTGATAGAATCATTGATATCGATCAGAACGAAGCAGAAGAAACAACCATTACTTTGGGTCGGGAAGAAGGCATTTTTGCAGGGATATCCTCGGGTGGAGCAATCGTTGCAGCATTGAAGCTTTCAGCGGAGCTTGAAAATGCACTGATCGTTACCATCATATGCGACCGGGGTGATCGTTATATTTCCACTGATGTCTTTAAATCATAATTGTAGAAAATAGACAAAAAATGAATCTACTCGTTTTTGACATTGAAACCATCCCGGATACAGATTCCGCAAGAAAAATTCATTCACTGGAAGGTTTGACCGATGCAGAGGTTGCCGAATCTATGTTTGCCCAACGCAGGCAACAAACGGGTGGCAGTGATTTTCTTCGGCATCATCTGCAAAAGGTAGTCGCCATATCGACAGTCCTCAGGACATCAGATAAATTAAGCGTATGGTCATTAGGTGATGTTGGTTCACCTGAAGAAGATATTATCCAACGATTTTTTGATGGGATCGATCGCTATACACCCATGCTGGTTTCCTGGAATGGTAGTGGTTTTGACCTGCCGGTCTTACATTACCGGGCATTGCTGCATGGAATTAATGCTTCACGTTATTGGGAAACGGGGGGTGATGATCAGAGTTTTAAATGGAATAATTACATCAGCCGTTTTCATGAGAGACATACCGACCTGATGGATGTGATTGCGGGATACAACCCTCGCGCAAACGCACCCCTGACAGAAATAGCCAGCATGTTAGGTTTCCCGGGCAAGATGGGTATGGATGGCAGCAAGGTCTGGGATAACTATCTCGAGGGTAATATTGAGGGTATCCGAAATTATTGTGAGACCGATGTGTTAAATACCTATCTGGTTTTCCTCCGTTATGAACTTATGCGAGGGCTAAAATCAATGACCGCTTATGAAACAGAATGCGAACGCGTCAGGGATATGTTACAGGAAGACGGTTACCCTCATTTACTTGAATTTTTAAGTGCCTGGAATTAAAAACAGACATTTCGAACATAGTTTATTCACTCACATAATCAAATAGACTAACAAAAGCTGCCCGACTAAAATTTTAATCACCATTCATTGTGTAAAAAATTAGAATGCTCCGATGTGTTCTGTGAACTTCACGACAATTTTAAATATCATTTATTATGGCGAGACGGCGTAAGAAAATACCGCAGGAACCTGTTTCTGTAAAGATAGAATCTCTCTCACATGAAGGCCGGGGTATCGCGCATGTCGAGGGTAAAACGGTTTTCGTGAACGGTGCGTTGCCAGGGGAAGAGGTACTGTTCCAGTATAAAAAGCGCCGTTCAAAATTTGATGAAGCACATACATTGGAAGTAAAGAACCCGGCAGCAGAGCGTATTGATGCCAAATGTGAATACTTTAGTATATGCGGTGGCTGTAGTTTGCAGCACATGCAGCACGAATTTCAGATCGAACATAAACAATCCGTCCTGATAGAACAATTAAAGCACATTGGCAATGTTGAACCAAAGTCTGTCATCCCGCCATTAACTGGACCTCAATGGGGCTATCGTCGCAGGGCTCGATTAGGCGTTAAGTATGTCGAGAAGAAGGGCAGAGTACTGGTCGGGTTTCGGGAAAAATATAGCCCATTTGTGGCCGATATCAACCGCTGTGAGGTGTTACATCCTTCAGTGGGCTTGTTACTTGAACCGCTACAGTCGTTGATTGCAGAACTATCTTTAATCAAACAAATTCCACAAATTGAAGTCGCTGTAGGTGATGATGTAACAGCTCTGGTCTTCAGACACCTTGCTGATTTCACTGATAAGGATATGGTAAAGCTTAAAGACTTCGGTGAACAACATCACCTGGAAATTTATTGTCAGTCTGGTGGTCTGGATTCGGTTATACCGCTAGATGGCACAACACCGAAAGAATTGTCTTATTCGCTACCGGAATTTAGTGTCATTATGAAATTCCTGCCGACAGATTTCACGCAGGTCAATTCTGAAATCAACCAGGTAATGGTTCCTCGCGCCCTTGAATTACTTGAAGTGGATATTTCAGACTCCGTGCTCGATTTGTTTTGCGGGATTGGAAATTTTACCTTGCCTTTGGCTCGCAAGGCATCCAGGGTTCTGGGTATTGAAGGTGATCATGGCTTGGTAGAACGCGCAAAACAAAATGCCACATCCAATAATATAAACAATGTGGACTTTCGTGCCGTTGATTTAGCGAAAGACGATTTGGATGAAGATTTTCTACATGATGGTTTCAATAAATTACTCATGGATCCAGCGAGGACTGGTGCGCAGGAAGTGATTCAAAAGATGGATCTGTCATCAATAGACAGGATTGTTTATATTTCCTGTAATCCGGCAACCCTGGCACGAGATGCGGGCATACTGGTTAATAAAAAAGGCTTTACCCTAAAACAGGCAGGCATTATGGATATGTTTCCTCATACCACGCACGTTGAATCCATTGCCGTGTTTACTAGCCAAAAAAAATGAAAGAGGGAAAATAAACGAATGCTAGATAAAAAACGACGAACCTTCGTTTTTTATCTACTTGCCGCTCTAATATTTATTTCCGCTTGTTCTCAGGAAGATAATCATGCGATTCGGTTTGGCCTGGAATCAGCGCCCGTTACACTAGATCCACGTTTTTCAACAGATGCTACTTCCTACAGAATCACACGGTTAATTTATCGAAGTCTGGTTGATTTCGATGATAATTTTCAATTCATTCCCGATCTCGCAAACTGGGAAATGCTTAATCCAAAACACTATCGTTTTACATTAGGAAACATCGGTAGAAAATTTCATCATGGTGAAAGATTAACGGCTGATGATGTGAAAGCGACTTATGATTATGTGCTAGAGAACAAAAATGCTTCTCCACATCGAGGTTCCATTGAAGTCATTGAAAGCATTGCGGTAATTGATGAGGACATAATCGATTTTATTCTAAAACGTCCTGACCCTTTGTTTCCTGGAAGGTTAGTCATAGGAATATTATCGGCATCATTGATTGCCTCAGATCATCCTTTTAATAGACAGCCCATCGGCAGTGGCCCGGTCGAGTTACAAGACTGGTCGAGTGATGGTGATCTTTTATTAAAACGCCAAAGTGATAACCAATTATT
>SMWN01000010.1 GCA_004356415.1 Gammaproteobacteria bacterium | reverse complement strand
TCGCGAGCCAAACTTTCTTTGTCCCAGAGCATACAATTTGCGATTTTTTTCCTGATATCTTTACATTCGTTTAATAAGTTAATTACTTGTTAGATGAATCAATTTTATCCTCAAAATCAATATAAAAATCAATAATTTATTTTGTAATACAAACAATCGCTGGTAGGATACCAGAAACGCTGCATCGCTTGATTCAAGGTAACCTATGTTGAGCTGTCATCACAATACTGAAAACAGATTAAAGTGGTAGTAAAAATACAAATCATAGATTAAAGATATGCAAAGAACTAACTCCTCGAAATTAGAAAAATAATGGCTTTTCAATCAATAATAGCAGGCACACAAATAGATGGTGCGCGTGATTATCAGGAAGATGCTTTTCTAATCACCCACCTCACTGATGCCCATGATGTTCCCAGTGCTTTAGTTATTGTAGCCGACGGAATGGGCGGCCATGCTGCTGGAAACGTGGCCAGTAACATGGCCGTTCAGGCATTCAACAAATATGTCACCACTAATTATCCCTCCGATGATCTCGCTGAGACACTTAATGAGAGTTTATTGCGGGCGAATGGCGCCATTACAGATACAGTTAAAGAAACCCCTGCGCTTGATGGTATGGGATGTACCATGATTGGCCTGGTAATCGAGGGGGATCATTTATGGTGGGTAAGCGTTGGTGATAGTCATTTGTACCTACTTCGCGACAGAAAACTTACCAAGTTAAATGACGATCATAGTTATGGCGGCTTTCTGGACAGAATGGAAGCGGCAGGTACGCCCATTGAAGCTGAGCCAGGATTGTCCAGGAATATGCTGATGAGTGCGGTCACTGGTACTGATATCGCCGAAATCGACTGCCCCCCTACTCCGTTCACGCTGGAACACAATGACAAATTAATCATCTGCTCTGATGGACTGGATACCTTAAGCGAAGGAAAAATTATTCAATATTCTGACTGGTCAGACACGCCAAAAGAATGTGCCGAAGCCCTGATGGACGCTGTAGAAGACGCGGCCATGCCGAGGCAGGATAATACAACGGCTGTCGTGGTTAAAATCATTGATGACAGCGTGACTGAAACCGTTGTAGTTGAAGAAGAAGACGATGATGACATCACAACCCCAGGTACACAAAAGGCTGACACTGCTGCTGAGATGGAAATATCACCTGATACTGGCCAGGATGAGGTCGTTGAATCAACTGAAGATGAAGCGGAAGCGGCGCCTTTGACAGATGATGCCGTAGAAGAGCCAGCGGACACCCCACGGGCGGCCGATGTAGTTGATGTAACGCCGGATGAAAAACCGGTAAGTGCTGATATCTCAGAGAAAAGTAAAACCGGATTGATTGTCGGTATCGCGGCAGGTATGTCTGTTGCACTGATTGCCGGTGGTTATTTCATGTTCAGTGGCTCAAAACCTGATATCACAACTGAAGATATTGCCTCAGTAGAAGTCATGGTGGAAGAAGATATAACGGACGAAGCTTCTTCTACTCCGTCTGAAATGTCGGAAAGTACAGCTGAGGTAGAACAAGCCGCTGAAGCAACAACCGAACCTGTAGCAAAGACGGATAGTATTGTTGAAAAAGAGCAACCTATACCAGAATCGACGCCTGCGCCGACATTGGTGAGTAAAAAGGAATTTCAGGATGATTTAAAAGATGGAGGGAAAACTCCTGTCATGGTCGTCATTCCGGCGGGGGCATTTGAGATGGGTAGTTCTTCATCATCTCGGTTTACTGATGAAAGACCAAGACACACAGTCAAGGTAAAATCATTTGCTGTGAGTAAATACGAAGTAACATTTGTTGAGTATGATCGTTTCGCCAAAGCAAACAATCGGAAACCGCCCGATGATCTCTATATGGATAGGAAGACACACCCTGTCATCTATGTGGAATGGGATGATGCCTACTATTATACAAAATGGCTTTCTGAACAGACAGGTAAAAAGTACCGATTACTGAGTGAAAGTGAGTGGGAATATGCGGCATCGACCGGTACCAAGTCTTCATTCTGGTGGGGCTACAACGAGGAAGCAGGAAAAGCACACTGCTTCGGTTGCGAAACTGGCCTGGATCCCCGCAAGCCGTCAAAAGTGGGTGGTTTTGAAGCAAATAAATTTGGGCTTCATGATACTGCAGGCAATGTCGCAGAATGGGTAAGAGATTGCTGGCACGAAAATTACAAGGCTGCCCCAAACGATGGTGGAGTCTGGGAGGGAGGTGACTGTACATACAGAGTCGTGAGAGGTGGGGCATACATTAGCCCACAACAGGCAATCAGAAGTGCTAAAAGAGATAAGCTTAGATCAGATGCCGGATACGACCATGTCGGCATCAGGATTGCCAGAGCACTAGATTAAGAAAATCAGAATTCTAGTGGCTAATCGTCACTGTGCCCCAAATCCATCTCTGGCAAGATCCGGTCACGGATCAACTGTTTAATTTCTTTCGATTCCGGAAACCTTCCCTCTTGCTTCCTTGAAAACAGTATTTCACCATCAAGACTTATCGTAAAAACACCACCGGATGAAGGTTTTAAGTTTAAATTTGTAATATTTTCACCAAAAGTCATCAGTATTTCCTGGGCCATCCAGCTTGCACGCAGAATAAATCTGCATTGGGCACAGTATTCGATCTCCACATTACAGGAATTTTTCCCGGAAACCATCTATTCAGCTCCCTGTCCATCTAGATAGGTATAGTAAGCGGAGATTCACCATGAATAATTTCCAAAAATTTTTATACGGTCTACTATTTTTCATCTCATTCAGTATGATATCAGCAGGTGCACACGCTGGTGGCATTAGTATCAGTATTGGCAGTTACGGGCATAGTTATCATCATGGCCACCACAATTACCACCCTTCAATATATTACCGTCACATCAGCCCAATTTTGACCTATCGTCATCATTATCAACCGTATTACGGCTATCACTATATTTCATATTATAGAAGCTATGGTCATAGAAACTATAACCATCACACTGGACACCACTATGGTTATACCCAATCTCACGGCAATCATTACAATCGAGGTTATGGTCATGGTTCACAACATTATAACGGGCATGACAATCACAATACACATTGAGTAATTTCAAGTATAAAGCATAAATGATGACGATTTATTAGTTACGATTCACTCTTTCGCCATGCTGCGAAATAGTGAATCCTGTGTAAACCTAGCGTTGTGTTAAGAAATGTCTTGCTGCTTAAGGATATAGATAATCAGCAACAAAGCGGGTATCCCAAGCAATCCGGCATATAAGAAAAAGTAAGCATAACCAGCTGCATCAACAACGATTCCAGAAAATCCACCCATAAATTTTGCCGGCAATGTCATTAATGAGCTGAACAAGGCGTATTGCGTCGCCGTATAAGCCCTGTTTGTTAAGCTGGACAAGTAAGCAATAAATGCCGCGGTGGCGAACCCGCCGCTGAGATTATCAGCAGAAATTACCATCGCTAAAGAGATAATATTCTTTTCAGTGATAGCTAACCATACGAATAATAAGTTTGTCAGAATGATTAATATGGCACCCACCATCAGAGGCCTTTTAATCCCGTAACGAACAACAATGATACCTCCCAACGCAGCTCCGGCGATACTCATAAAAAAACCGAATATCTTTGCCACATTGGCAATTTCTTTTAAGGTAAAACCCAGATCGATGTAAAAAGGATAAGCCATCACACCCATCGTGATTTCGCTCAATTTATATGTGGCGATCAGTAATAGTATGACTAGAGCCATTCGCCCATTTCTTTCAAAGAATTCTACAAAAGGACTGACAACTGCATCGACAAACCAGCGCCCTATTCCTTCTGCAGCAATTTTTTGTTTGTCCAGCCCCAACGTTGCTTCCAGCCGTTTTTCTACTTTTTCAGCACTTGTACTGTACCGATGTTCTGGTTCAGCAATGATTAATGTGGTTATCATGCCAATGGTCATTAGAAATGCCATGATTGTATAGGCGTAGTGCCATGAGAAGTCTTGTGCCATGTATAGGGTGCCTGCTCCAGCTACAAGTAGTGCAAGTTTGTAGCCAAAAACATAGGTCGCTGCCATAGCACCTTGATAACGATCACCCATGGCTTCAATACGGTATGCATCAATGGTGATGTCTTGAGTGGCTGACCCAAAAGCTACGACCAATGCGTAAACAGCTATCATTAGCAGTTCTGTTCTGGGATCACTGGCAGCCATGCCGAGTAAACCAGCAGCAATCACAATTTGTGCCAATAACATCCATGAGCGACGTTTACCTAGTCTTGCTGTTAGCCACGGAATTGGAATACGATCAACCACTGGTGCCCAAAAGAATTTAATTGAATAAGTAATTCCTACCCAGCTAAAAAATCCGATGGTCGTCCTTGCGACACCTTCATCTCTTAACCATGCAGATAAAGTTGAAAACACCAGTAAAAACGGCAAGCCCGCAGCAAACCCCAGGAAAATCATACCAATGACTCTAGGCTTTGCAAAAACAGAATATGACTCACGCCAGCTTACAACAGTCGATGTTTTAGTTATTTTTGAGTTAGTATTCATTTTTATTTCATAAAATATCTTATGCAGAATATATGTAATTGACAGACAAGTGAAATAGACAAAGAGTCAACCCTATGGCAACAGAGATAGAAAGAAAGTTTTTGGTCCTCAATGATGATTGGCGAGGTATTGTCGAATCTGATATGCAAATTATTCAAGCTTACCTGGCGAGCAATGAATTCAGCTCAACAAGAATCAGAATTCAGGGCGACAAGGCAAATATAAATATCAAGAGCGCAACACTTGGTATTACCAGAACAGAATTTGAATATGCCATTCCAGTTGATGATGCTCAGTTAATGATAGACAATTTGTGTATTAAACCTGTTATTGAAAAAACACGATATATCGTAAAACATATGCAACATCGTTGGGAAATAGATGTTTTCTCTGGTGACAACAAGGGGCTCATTGTTGCCGAGATTGAACTTTCATCCCCTGATGAAACATTTGAGAAACCTTCATGGATTGGGGAAGAAGTCTCAAACGATGCCCGCTACTACAACGTTTGTTTGGTTAGAAACCCCTACAACACCTGGCCTCATTAAGGCGTCTCTGAAAATGCCTTTTTCCGCGATAGCTTTGTCAGCACTGTGCTCAAATCCTCATGTATTAGCTATACGCTGCGGTTCTGCGCGCAGTGCTTTCTCGCTCTCACTAAAAAATTCTACTTCAGTGACACCTTAAACAATAGAAAAACCATGCAAAAATATATATTTAGTCAATCAATTCGATTTCCGTTTTGGGTCTAATAAAAAACCAAACAACATAGCCAACTGGCCAGATGATCAATGCCAGGTAAACTCCTTTGATCAGGGCCAATGTCCCGGCTACAACAAACAATAGCGGAAAGATCATTCCTTTCGTACCACCCCCTCTGCTTGCAACATCACCAAAGATCCACAATATGCTACAAACATAGATGGAGCAGAAGATGATAAAAATAAATACATCTGTGGCGCTTGTTAATGGTATATCCACAATCTTGCTCCTCAATAATCGGAATCAGTAACTAGGTTTTCATATAATGTTTTGCATCAACCGGATGCATAAATGCATTGGCCAGCAAGGCGATAAAAAGCATTACCGCCATCAAGTACATCGTGGTGTTATATAAATTCGGTGTCGGATCGATCGTACCAACAGGAACTATTTCCATGAGTTTTGCAATGGTCACAGTGTTCGCATCAATCAGAATTTGCAACTGTTCGACACCGGCACCAAACTTGACCTGAAACTGAGATGGATCAATTTTGGAAACCAGGTCATCTATTGCATTTTTCACAGAAATTTCACGCAATGACGTAATGGCAACAGGACCAAAGACGCCAGCGCTGGCCCATGCGGTTAATAATCTGCCGTGTATGCCACCAACAAACCGGGTACCAAATACATCGGCCAGATAGGCAGGTATCGTGGCAAATCCACCTCCGTACATGGTGAATATTAACAACGTCGCTGCATAAAAATAAACCAGCCAGATCACGGACGGATCCACGCTGACCTGTGCCGCAGTGTAGGGAATGGAACAATACAACATAATTCCCAGGACGAAGAATATGTAATAGGTCGTCTTGCGTCCAAGATAGTCCGAAATGCTGGCCCAGAAAAAACGACCCACCATATTAAAAGCACTGATCATCAAGACGTAGGTTGCTGCAAATCTCAGGTCAACCAGATCGGGCAATGTCCTGCCAAAAATATCCGTCATCATGGTCTTGGCTACGGCCAGTACGCCAATTCCGGCGGTGACATTGAAACAGAGGATCACCCATAATTGATAAAACTGTCTGGTTTTTAGTGCCTTGTCGATATGCACATGGTGCATGGTTATCATTTTGCCATGATGCTCCCCTTCTTCCGGAGGTTCCCAGCCCTCTGGTTTCCAGCCCTCAGGTGGGACACGATAGCCAAATGCGGCACATAACATCACCACAAAATAGATGGTGCCGATGGTGAAAAAAGTCTGCGCGACACCGATGCTACCAGTGCCTACAAGATAAACGCCTTCTTGACCGGGGATGATCATATTAGCAACGTCATTAGCCCCGATGATGACAACTTCTTTCATTTCGCCAGCTACTTCCGTGAGTCGGCGACCGGTTTCATCCGTCACCAGCTTTAATGAATCCACACTACCAAGGTAGTCGGGCAGTTTATGATAGTACCTGAGGAAGCCTTCTATCATCGGCTTGGCAATCATGGCACCACCACCAAATCCCATAATGGCGATACCAGTTGCCATGCCACGGCGATCGGGAAACCAGCGAATCAGTGTCCCCACTGGCGATACATAACCCAGACCCAATCCGCAGCCACCGAGAACACCATAACCAAGATATAACAACCACAACTGACCGGTCACAATACCGAACCCACCGATGAAGAATCCACCGCTCCAGCAACAGGCGGCCACCACCCCCACCATGCGCGGACCCACTTTTTCCAGCCAATGGCCCGCAATCGCTGCGGCAAGTCCGAGGAAAACGATGGCAACGGTAAAAACCCAGACAACACCTTTTAATGTCCAATCATCAGCGGCGCTGGTAACGACTCCAAGGCGCTTGATTAAGGCAGGGTTAAACAGGCTCCAAGCATAAACGGAGCCGATACACAGATGAATACCCAATGCAGCCGGTGCAATCAGCCAGCGATTGAACCCCTCCTTGGCAACGATTCGCTCTTTTGATAAGAATCCGGCCATATTTATCCCCAGTTATTTTTCTTGGCTTTTTATTGCTTAGTAGTGCAATTTTGTTGCTCAGTGTTACAATTTTATTGTTCAATGGTGCAATTTTGTTGTTTAGTGGTGCAATTTTATTGTTCAGTGGTGTAAACAGGCACGAATATAGCACACTTATCTGAGAGCCTATAATCCGTGATTATGAGTAATTGCGCCGTAATAATGCGTATGTTTTACCTATGATACTTCCTGCTTCGACAGTGCAATTTACCATCAAGCAGTGTAAAATAGACAGTATGAAATTACTTAATATTCAATGTGTTGGAAATATAAGGTTTTGGAAATAAACGAATGACTGATCAAATTAAGCCCAGCGAAAAACTGATCGACAGATTTGGTCGAACGGTAAATTACGTCCGAATTT
>SMWN01000009.1 GCA_004356415.1 Gammaproteobacteria bacterium | reverse complement strand
CAAAACCGTCTATGCCCCGGATTGTCAATTCCATGGGCCTGCGGGGCGTGAGTTACAGGGCCAAAAAGAACTCGATACATATGTGGTTGAAATATTGAATACCTTATCCAATATCAAAATAAGTATTGATCATATATATTCAATCCCATACCGGGATGGTGACCTTGATGTTGCTATCCGTTGGACGCTAACCGGCTTGCATGACAAGGAAGGTATTTATGGCGCTCTCTCTCACAAGGATCTGTTAATTCTCGGCTGTACACACTGGCGTTTAATCGAGGATAAAATTGCAGAAGAATGGACAGTTTTTGCTGAGCTTGTGGTCCTGCGTCAGGTCTATACTAAAATTTAAATGGATCCACAATTTTCGATAATTGATGCGCATCACCATCTCTGGGATCTTCAGGCCTGCCACTACCCCTGGTTAATGGCAATAGGTGTGAAACGATTTTTTGGTGATCCTACTCCGATTCAAAAGGATTATTTAATTCAGGATTTCTTTGCCGACATTGGTGATCTGCCTGTTTCAGCATCGGTGCATATACAAGTCGGTGTCGATGAAGATCAGGCTGTAGACGAAACCCGCTGGTTACAATCAGTTACTGATGCCAAAGATAGCAAGGGTTTCCCCCAGGGTATCGTTGCTTTTTGTAACCTGGTTGATACAGGTGCGATGGAAAAACTCCAGGAACATCGTAACTATCCCAATCTGCGTGGGGTACGACAAATTGTAGGACGTTCTCCCGAAGAAGACGCGAATACAGATAGTGCTATGCTGTTAGATAATCCAATATGGATAGAAAATTTATCCAGAATTGCAGAATATGATTTGTCCTTCGATTTACAACTGATCCCGTCTCAAATCTCAAAGGCAAGAGAAATTTTCGTCGAAATTCCGGAACTTAAGGTTGCTTTGTGTCATTGTGGCTCTCCCTTTGATCAAAGTGATGAAGGTTTTTCATTTTGGAAAACACAAATAAAGAAATTGGCAGAGTTACCTAACATTTATTGCAAGATCTCCGGCTTTGGCATGTTTGATCATGAATGGACCGTTGACAGTATTCGCCCAATAATCATAAATGTTATTGATATTTTCACTCCGGAGCGATGTATGTTCGGTTCAAATTTTCCCGTAGAAAAGCTATACGCTGATTATCATGCTGTCTGGAATGCTTATATGGAGATCATTAAAGAATTCAGTCTTGATGAAAAGCAACAACTCTTTGCTGACACAGCTCGTAATTTTTATTCAATCAATTAATTGAAACTATACATGCAAACATTCGATTTTGTAATCATTGGTGCCGGTTCTGCTGGATGCTGTTTGGCAAACAGATTAAGCATTGATAAAACCAAAAGTGTTTGTTTAATTGAAGCTGGCCCAAATGATAATGATATAAGGATTAAAATCCCGATTGGCCTGGTCAGTTTGATGAAGCACCCACGCTTTAACTGGTTATACACTTCAACACCCCAGACACAATTGAAACACCAGTCCATCCCTATCCCCCGTGGTAAAACGCTTGGTGGTTCCAGTTCCATTAATAGCATGGTCTATATTCGTGGCAGACCCAGTGACTATGATCGCTGGTCAGAGTTGGGATGTACCGGTTGGGACTGGCAAGCAGTTCTACCGTATTTCAAGCGATCTGAACAAAACATGCGTCTGGGTTCTGATCCACTGCATGGTGATAATGGGCCTCTATATGTAGAGGATCCTCCCTCCCCCAATTTTCTCTGTAATGTCTTAACAGCGGCCGGGGTAGAGATTGGTATTCCATCTAATAACGATTTTAATGGTGAAATTCAGGAAGGTTTGGGTACGTATCAATTGAATATGCATAACGGCAGTCGCTGGAGCTCCGCTGATGCATTTTTGAAACCGGTTTTAAAACGCCCTAATTTAGAGGTTATTACAAATGCTGAGGTTAAGGTTATTAATTTTAATAACAAACGTGCTGAATCTATAATAATAAAAAAAGGAAATAATTTAGAAAAAATAAATGTGCATAGTGAAGTGATTCTATGCGCCGGTTCAATTGGTACTCCAACCATATTACTTCAATCGGGTGTCGGTCCGGCGATACAACTTCATAATCTAGAAATTAATGTTATTCATGATCTACCTGGTGTTGGTGAAAATCTACATGATCATCCTGCTATACCCATACACTTTTCAGCTCCTTCTGTTGGCTATGGAGTTACTTTTAAAACCATGCCTTCAATCCTATTCTCATCATTAGAGTATCTACTTAAAAGGCGTGGCCTGTTAACGAGTAACACGGTAGAAGCCGGAGGCTTTGCCAGAACCAATAAAAACATATCGGAACCTGATATCCAATTCCACTTTATCCCCGCTCGCGTCGGACATCAGGGTAGTTCGATTGTCTGGGGAAGAGGTTATTATTCCGATGTATGTTTATTAAAACCTACATCCAGAGGACGCCTTTGGCTGGAAAAAATAGACGGTGAATACCAGCCACAAATCGATCCAAATCTTCTGGCAGATATAGATGACAAGCATACACTAACTGATGGTTTTAAAATATTAAGGCAGTTATTAAAGGCCAAACCGTTCAGACGATATAACCCATTGGAGATTTGCCCCGGTGATAAAATAAAAACTGACAAAGACATCACAGATTATATTTTATCTCATCTTGGTACTGCTTTCCATCTGGTAGGGACGTGCCGTATGGGATCAGCAAATGACCATCAAACCGTTGTTACACCTGATTTAAAGATTAAGGGTTTAGAGAATATACGGGTTGCTGACGCATCTATTATGCCGGAGATAGTTGCGGGCAATACCAACGCACCTACAATAATGATCGCAGAAAAAGCCAGTGATTTGATATTGGATAACAGGCAATAGGGCTAGCCTTATATTAGGTAGGAATTTATTAAAGCGTATGATTGTAAAATCAGGATTTAAGTGTCGCTATCAATCTATTGGCGCCATTAATAATGAATGAGTGATCAGAACTCAATAAAAATAAAGTTGCGCCTTGAGCCATCCATTTTTTGGCTTCAGTATCATCAGGAACAAACATACCAATAGTTTTTCCAGATTCCTGTCCTGCCTTACAAACTTTTTCTATTGCCTTTATTACCACATTATCATGAGGAGAATCCGTTTTAAAAGCCACGGTCAGATCCATTCTGCCTATAAACAGACAATCAATACCATCAACTGAGCAAATCTCATCTATAGCTGCGACTGCAGTGGGATCCTCGATCTGCGCAATGACTGTTGTCTCGGTCGCACTGTCATTGAGATGCTTTTGCATAGGCTTAGTTGTGTAACCTGCAGCCCGGGTAGACCCTGAATAGCCACGGCCACCTTCACCAAATCTTGCCGCCTTGACAATAGCTGCTGCCTGTTCAGGTGTTTTCACATGTGGAACGACGACGCCCGTCGCACCGTAATCCAGTGCTTGCAATATATATTCCTGTGAATTTGCCGCAACGCGGATCAAAGAGGGCTTTTGAGCTGCACGAAGTGCTTGTACACTACTATCCAGTTCTACCCTGTCAAAGGGTGCATGTTCAGCATCCAGACAAACAGTATCGAGTTCTGTTAATCCGAGTACTTCACAGATGATGGGCGATGGCGTTTTGACAAACGTCCCGATAAGTATCTCTTTGGATAACAGACGATGCCGGAACGTTGCCACTGGTGACATTGTCATGCCGTCTTACTCCACAATCGATCACTGGCGATACGCGCTCCCTCAACCAGTGCGGCTAATTTTGCATAAACAATGTCTTCATCCACCGCACCAAAACCCGCAAAGGTTGAGAAACCGCAATCAGTTCCCGCTATTACCCCTTCACGACCAACGATATCAGCAAAGCGACAGATCCTTTCAGCTACCAGTTTGGGATGCTCTATAAAATTGGTTGTCGAATCGATGACTCCCGGAACAAGGATCTTATCATCGGGTATACGGGTGTTCTTGAATACCTCCCATTCATGGGCGTGCCTTGGGTTCGCTGATTCAAACAATAAGGCACGAGGTTTGGCTTTAATCGCTATGGGTAAAACCATTTCCATGGGCGCGTCACAATGATGAGGCCCTTCATAATTCCCCCAACAGACATGCAGCCGCATACGATCTGCCGGAATATTTCGAACGGCATGATTTAACATTTCAACGTGGAGATCCGCCAACTCGATATATTCACCATCGGTCTTATCCTTAAACATCATATGCCGACCCAGACCCAGATCCGGGCAGTCCAGCTGCAATAGATAACCCGCTTCAATAATGGCTTCATATTCAGTCCGCATCGCTTCAGCCAATGCCTCCAGGTAGGTTTGCTGATCAGGATAATATTCATTAGGTTGAAACAGCGCAATCACTCCGGGTGACGCAGCATTAAGAAACCCTTCGACTGGCTTGCTTTCTGAAATTGCAGACGAGAAATTAGCGAGATCCCTTTCCAATGATCCCATATCCTTAACTTTAATTTCACTTACACAACGAGGCCGCTTATAGCTGGGTGTGCCGCCTGATTTTGATTGTTTTTCTAGAAACTTCGGGAACTCTTCCAAATCCTTAGGCGGCTGTCTGGGGCTGTCACCCTCAAAGCCCGTTATGCGATCCTTTATATAGGTCGCATAACTAATCTTGCTCATTTCGCCATCACTTACCACATCAATACCATTTTCAACTTGCCGTTTAACAACTTCTTTCACAGCATTGGCTATTGTTGCATGTAAAGCCGATTCGTCCTTTAATTCGTTGTTCTCTTTTGCAAATACTCCATCAGATACAGCTTTTGAACGAGGCAAACTGCCCACATGGGTCGTGAGAATACGATCAATACTTGTTTTCATTATTTTCTATTTACTTTGATAATTATGCAGCCTTCAACCATTCAAGCATCTCAGCTATGACACGGTCCGGTTGTTCCATTGTTGATAGATGCCCACACTTTTCGATGACGACTAACTTACTTTTCGGTAGGGCTTGTGCCATCTGCTCATGTATTTCAATAGGACATAAACTGTCCTCGGCACCGCATAAAACCAAAGTCGGGACAGTAATCGTTGGCAATGTTGATTCACTTTCTCTTCTATTTTTGAGAGCGTTACACTGCCTCTCAAACACATCAGTTCCCAGATCCAAAGCCATGCTTAGAATTATGTCTAACAGCGCTAGATTTTGTTTATTTACTTCAGCCAAATAAACAGGTTTAAGTGCATCAGTAATGACTTCCCTGAATTCACCAGCCAATGCCCTGCGTAATAATTGATCACGTTGTCTACCGCTTTCTGAAAGCTCAGCATGGGCATTGCTATCCAATAATGCCAAACGACTCACCCTTTCAGATGCCTGTCGCCAGATCTCAAAGGCAACTATGCCACCCATGGAAAGACCGGCGAGGGCAAATTGATCAGGAACTTTCTCAAGTACGCTCTGTGCAATGGTTTCGATACTATCGGCACTTGTGATATCCGCCACGGTAATGGAAGCACAAAAGTCCTTTAAACCATCAATTTGTTCGGCCCATAAACGTCCGTCACACATCATCCCAGGCAATAACACTAGATGTTCTACAATGCCCATTACTATCTCAATGTAAAAACTACGAAAGCAATCTAATCTAAAAATTTTAGCGGCTTTATAAAATCCGGGCAGAACTTCCGTTTTGCATATTTCCGGAGAACACTCGCATCTCAGGAACCTTATCAGGATTATCCACACGATCCATTACCATATCCACAGCAGCTTCTGACATTTGCTTGACGGGTTGCCTTATTGTCGTGAGATCGTAACCGGACCAGATAGCTGGTGTGATGCCGTCGAATCCCACTACTGATATATCATCCGGGATTTCCAAAGAGAATTCCTTGCGCAGGGTATCCATACATCCAATCGCCATGACATCATTCGCACAGATAATCGCATCCAGCTGACCTTTGAATCGATCCACCAGCTCACGCGCACCTTGCTGCCCACTGTCATAGCTGTAGTCGCCCTGGAGAATAGGGACATTATCAAACCCCAATTCACTCAGACGATCTCGTGCACCTGCTGTACGTTGAACACTGACCAGAGAATCTTCCGGGCCACTAATTACCCCAAATGTCTTGTGTCCCGCATTAACCAGTGCATTGACTAATAATCTTTCACCTGCCGCCTGATCGCAACAAACAGCACTTACTGATCGATCCTGAATAGTACGATTGAAAAACACGAGAGGTAGATTTCTTTCTTCAAACCTGTCAATTTGCTCAGGTAAAAGCGTAGCCGCTACAACTACTCCGTCAACCTGATATTGAAATACCTGTTCTATAATTTCATCCACATCACGCTCTCGATGCAACGTGAACAACAAGATATGTACGCCTCGATTTGAGAAACCGTGGTTAAGTTCAAAAAGCACCTCAGGATAATGCAGGCTGGTAAAGTCAGACAGGATCACCCCAACCAGATTTGAACGGCGCGTTATTAAACTACGGGCAATTGCATTTGGCTGATAACCCATTTCCGCTACCGCTTTCATTACCCGGTCTCGCATCTTTTTTGAAACACTGGCACCGGGTTTAAAACAGCGGGATACGGCAGATTGCGATACGCCAGCACGTTTAGCCACATCATAAGAGGTTACACGGTAACCTTTTTGTAGTAAAACCTTGCTATCTTGTACTAATTCCAGAGATGGCATACGTGATTGGCTCATAATGACATGTTATCCGGCATTATCAGAAAACCGTCGAATACGTATATCCGCCTGTTCTTTGTGCCCCATGAAACCTTCTAATTCGCATAATCGGGAGCAATATTCACCAACCATAACTGAGGCTTCTTTTGTGATTTTTTGGTAAGTGCAGGTTTTAATAAATTTCCCTACCCATAGTCCACCCGTATAACGGGCTGCTTTCTTTGTCGGCAGGGTATGATTGGTACCAATGACTTTATCGCCGTAGGAGACATTCGTTTCCTCACCAATGAATAAAGCACCATAATTGGTCATATTCTGCAGAAAGTAGTCGGGATCTTTGGTCATGACCTGGACGTGTTCGGATGCAATACTATCCGCCACTTCAACCATCTCTTCATAGGAATCACAGACGATCACCTGTCCATACTCTTCCCAGGCTAGACCTGCAATATCAGCAGTAGGCAATACGGTTAACTGACGCTCTACCTCCTGCATGGTGTCTTTGGCCAGTTTCTCGGAATTTGTCAGCAGTATGGCAGGTGAATTCGGCCCGTGTTCTGCCTGCCCCAGTAAATCAGTCGCACATAGCTCGCCATCGACTGATTCATCCGCAATCACTAATGTTTCCGTCGGCCCTGCAAAGAGATCAATACCAACGCGGCCAAACAACTGGCGCTTGGCCTCAGCGACGAAGGCATTTCCCGGTCCTACCAGCATATCCACAGCAGCGATTGATTCGGTACCAATTGCCATTGCGCCAACGGCCTGAACGCCCCCGAGGCAATAGATTTCATTTGCGCCACCCATATCCATCGCAACAACGATGGCCGGGTGTGGTTTACCCTGATTGGGTGGTGCAGTTGCCATTATGCGTTTCACACCTGCAACTTTCGCAGTCACTACACTCATATGTGCTGAGGCCACCATGGGATATCTACCACCAGGCACGTAACACCCGACACTTTTCACCGGAATATTTTTATGCCCCAATATCACTCCTGGTAATGTCTCAACTTCCACATCCTGTAACGCATCTCGTTGGTGCTGTGCAAAATTTCGAATTTGAGTCTGAGCAAAGCCGATATCATCCTTAACTTGCTCAGGAACCTCCTTATAGCAGGATTGAATTTCCTCATCAGTTAGACGAAATGATGCGGGATCCCAGTCATCAAATTTTTGCGAGTATTCACGTAATGCTGCATCCCCACGTTGGGTAATATCGTCCAGAATCTCTTCAACTGTTTTCCTTACCTGTGCATCCTGAGTGGCAACCTCTTCTCCGGATTTACCGGTTTTCAGATACTTAACCATTCAACCACCCTTTGCTCGTTACATACTAATTAATTAAGAATTATTACCAAATGAGGTTATACCTCTTGTGGTGGAGTGCATCCTAAGCGATATTGTACTGCGGATGCAATATCATTAATAAGAAAATAGGTAACAATAATTATGCACTCTACACAGAACCAAGCCGATTTATTAAAAAACAAAGTTGCTCTGGTCACTGGCGCCGGCCGTGGCATCGGTCGAGCCTGCACGGAAACTCTCGCTGCCGCGGGCGCCAAGGTGATTGCCGTAGACTTGAGCCAGGCTGATTTGGATTCGGTCAAGGATGGCTACCCTGATTTAATCGAAACCTGGCAGGAGGACGTTACAGATGATGCGTTTTATTTGAAGATCGAGGCCTTATCACGCCTTGATATCCTGATTAATAATGCCGGGATAAACAAACCACAAGCATTTGCAGAAGTGGATAATGAAGTCTTGTTAGCTATGCTGAAATTGAATGTAGCGGCGGCTTTTCGTACAGCTCAATCCGCCACCAGGGTAATGCTAAGGGAAAATATTGAAGGTTCGATCATCAATATGTCTTCACAGATGGGACACGTCGGCTCACCTAACAGAACTGTCTATTGCATGACCAAACATGCCATTGAAGGATTGACCAAGGCCATGGCCGTTGAACTCGCACCACATGGCATACGCGTCAATACGATTGCCCCGACCTTTGTCGAGACACCTATGACCAAGCCCATGTTTGAGGAACCGGTTTTCAGAAAATTTGTCATGGATCGTATCCCCTTGGGACGCCTCGGTCAGGTTGAGGATATTGCCGAAGCAGTCCTGTTTCTGGCCTCATCCCGGTCAAGCATGATCACCGGTGATAGCTTGAAAGT
>SMWN01000074.1 GCA_004356415.1 Gammaproteobacteria bacterium | reverse complement strand
TCGGGAAGATCTTTCAGATCAGTACCACGTTTGCCCATGAAGTGCATAAGACTATCATTAACTTTCGCCAGCAAAAGATCCCTTTCCACTAGTAAAGATGTGTCCACATCAGGCAAAACAAAATAAAGTCGTCTATTCATGGCGCATCTCCATAGTAATAGAGGGGGAAGTTACAAAATGTAAATCCCGCTTACTTATATAAATAAGTATAAGCTGTTGTTCGCGACCCGATCAACAAAAATCACCATACCTTTGAATATAGGTAAAAAAATATAATTACTAATGAAACATTCATTAAATCCATCTCCTGTTCATAATCAAATTAATTGATCCTATTTCATTAACCAGACTTCATGATGGCCAGTCAATATCATCAATGAACAATAATAAATAATCTTATTTTCGCCCTGTCTCTATGCGACGATATGCCCTATATTGACCCTTGGTTGGAACCTTAAGCTTATTTTTTGCTAAAACTTAAGCCCCTTCCATAATAAGCGACAGATTGATTCTATCAAGCATTTTGTCCGGCTCAAAATCTTTCATATAAGCCAGATCTGCAATGTGCGGACAGGCTAATCTTTCATTTAAAGTATCGATTGTTTCCTGTGTAAATAAGTAGTCTTTATCTAACTGATTACTCACCCAGCCACACAGGTTTACACCATCAGTACGGATAGCCCTGACCGTAGATAGGGTATGGTTAATACAGCCCAGGCGCAGGCCGACGACGAGTATCACCGGCAAATCAAGGCGATTGACCAACTCCGACAACATGATGTCGCCCCCTAAAGGGACACACCAACCCCCGATCCCCTCCACAAGCACACAGTCGGAATCTTTTATTAACTTTTCAAATTCACCTGCAATTTTTTCAATATCAATCATCACCCCAACCAGTTCTGCCGCAATATGAGGAGCAATCGCATGTTGAAAGGCATAGGGGTTGACAGTGTTATAATTAACAAGCCGACTGGACTGTTTAAGGATGCTGAGGGCATCGCCATGGCGCAGACCATCTCTAGTCTCCTTGCAACCACAGGCAACCGGCTTCATGCCAACAACAACTTTCCCCTTATTTTGCATCGCCTTCATCAGCGCCAATGTCACCCAGGTTTTCCCCACGCCTGTGTCTGTCCCGGTAATGAAATATCCTGGCATCCCTCTCACTTGCCCCGCTTCTTCGGCCTGTTCTTTAACGTGCCCTTTAACGACGATATCGGGAAATAAGATTCATTGACCAGATCGCCATAAACATTCCCTGGCACGGTTTCCTGTAATGGTGTCCAGGCATGCCCGTAGACGATTTCATAGGTCAACGGCAACCGTCCTTCGACCCGGAAGCTCTCATAGGCGGCTATCATGTCATTTATTTTGTTTTTCCCGGTTAAACTTTTACGTCTCTCGATGTCTGCATTGCTGGAACCCAACACCTTTAAATCTTTCATCAGCGAGAAGCAATCTTCATACGTCATGGTGATATTTTCTACGTCCATGACAGGCTCAACAAAGCCTGCACGAACCAAAGCATCTCCCACATCATGCATATCCATAAACGTATTGACGTGAACTCCATCATCCACCGCGGCCCAGCTTGAGCGCAATTCCTTCAAGGTATCAGGGCCCAGGGTGGCAAACAGAAACAGCCCTTGTATTTTGAGTGTGCTTTTGATCTGGGTGAATGCCACATCAAGGTCATTACACCATTGCAGCATCAGGCTTGAGAAAAACAATTCCGTCACATTTTTAGCTAGCGGTAATTTTTCAATATCAGCACAGACAAAGTGTTGTTTTGAAAAAAATCTAGAGTCTAGCGACCTTGCCTTGCACAACATGTCAAAGGATAAATCCAGCTGAATAACTTCCGCCCCCCGGTACATCTTCTTCAATTGTCTCGCGGCACCCCCCGTTCCTGAGCCTGCATCAACAATCACCTTTGGCACGATGCTAACAAGTTGCAGCCTTTCCAGCAGGCGTTCAGTAACCATCTTCTGTAACACGGCATGTTCTGCATAATCATTCGCAGACTTGCCGAAGTTTGCAGCTACTTTGTTTTTATCGACCGTCATGATTTACAAAAGACTGCCCATGAGTTTTGTCAAGGCATCTGCTGTTTCCTGAGGACGTGATAGAAACGGTGCATGGCCTGATTCCGTAATCTCAATGGTATTGATATCTGGTCGTATTGCTCGTACGGCCTCCGCTGTTGAGCGCCTCACTAACACATCGTTTTCACCGAAGATCATCCCGGTCGGGCAATGCTGGTTTGCCATAGCCTGGCGCGCATCTGCTTTACTTAATAACTCCAAGCCCGTCTGTAGTGTTTCAATATCCGGTGCGTTGTCTCCGATGCATTCGCTTAACATGTTTATTGTTTGTCTGGGTTGTTTGTCGCCCATAGCCACCAGACCTGCAAAGTTCTGCAGAGTTTTTATTTTGTCCTTGCTGAGCCGGCTTGTCAGTTGATTAAAATAGACAGGCTCAACACCATGTTGCCAATCAGATTTATTTAAAAAACACGGGCTATTCGCAATAAGCACCAGAGACTTAATATCCTTTCTGACACTGGCAAGTTTCATGGCGATCAAACCACCCAGCGACCAGGCGAGTAGTATGGAATCTTCAGGTATGCCTGGCTCGATACGCTTCACAATTTGATTAATATCCGCTTTATCGTTGTCAGCAAATACTAATTTTTCCGATGCGCCATAACCCGGTAAATCAATGCTTGTTACACGCCAGCGATCCTCGAGACAGGGAATGAAACTATCCCATATCCAACGGCCAAACCCCCAACCATGTATCAGTACCAGGCCTTTTTGCCCGTTCTCTCTCACAACAAGCTGCCCAGCGTTTCCAGTAAACGGTCCACCTGTTCTTCTGTATGTACAGCTGATAATGTGATGCGTAAACGCGCGCTGCCTTCGGGCACTGTTGGTGGCCTGATTGCCGTGATAAGAAACCCTTTATCAAATAAGTTATGACTGATCCGCGATGCATTTTCTGATCCCCCGATCACCAGTGGTTGAATGGCTGTCTCCGACGATAAAAGATTCAACCCTAGGGCGCTGGCACCGGAACAAAAACGTTTCACCAAAGCGCCCAGCTTTTCTCTGCGCCATGATTCACTTTCGAGAACTTCAAGGGACGCGAGCGTTGCACTAACAAGTGCTGGCGGTTGTGCTGTCGTATAAATATACGTCCTGGCAAACTGTATAAGTGTTTCAATGATTGTCTGATCTGCAGCAATAAACGCCCCGGCAGTCCCTAGCGCTTTACCAAATGTTGCAACAAAAATGGGAACGTCCCCGACTGGGATTTCTTTTTCTTCCAGCAAACCACCGCCCGTTTTTCCTAGCACACCAAAACCGTGCGCATCATCAACGACAAGTACAGCGTGATTTACATTACATACGCTGATTAATTCTTTCAGTGGTGCCTTATCGCCGTCCATGCTAAAGACGGCATCAGTAAGGACTAACTTCTCATTAGAAGAAGACTTTTTAAGGGCAAGATCCAGTGAGCTAGGATCGACATGTTGATATCGGTGCAGCCTGGCATTTGATAAACGTGCCGCATCGATGAGAGAAGCGTGGGCCAGGCGATCAAGAAACACCCCGTCTGCTCTTCCTGCGAATGTTGTTGCCACGGCCAGATTTGCCATATAGCCACTTGGAAAGAGCAGGGCTGCTTCTCGTCCTGTTTTCTCTGCGAGCTTTTCCTCGAGCCGTTGGTGTAAATCACATCTGCCACACACCAGTGATGAGGCACCACTACCAACACCATATTGATCAGCCGTCTTCTTAAACGCTGACACCATCTCTGGATGATTGGCCAAACCAAGGTAATCATTGCTACAAAAATTTATTAGTTCATGATTATCAATTTTAACCGTGGATCCCTGGCGTGATGCCAGTGTGTGTCGTTTGCGGAAAAGATTTTGTTCTCTGCGGCACTTAAGTTTTTGCTCAAGCCTGTCTACAAAACTATCACATCTGGATCTATTTTCCCTAATACTCTTGTCCTTGGAACTATCGATCTGGGAACTCATTAAAAATTGGTTTATAGAAAAGCTGGCTTTACTGCAGCGCATTGATACCAAGACGATCAAATAATAGGCGATCTTTTTCAAGCGCCGGATTGTCTGTCGTCAAAAGTTCTTCACCATAGAAGATGGAGTTTGCTCCGGCCATAAAACAAAGCGCCTGATGTTCATCATTCATTCCTGACCGTCCGGCAGACAGGCGCACATAAGCGGCTGGCATCATGATCCTTGCGGTGGCAATCATACGCACCATATCAAAGGGATCAAGATCTTCAACATCTGCCAACGGTGTGCCTTTGACCTTCACCAAAAGGTTGATGGGCACGCTCTCCGGGTGTTTTTCCAGATTGGCTAATGTACATAACATTTCCGCACGATCTGATTTTCCCTCGCCCATGCCAATGATGCCGCCAGAACAAACGTTAATACCTGCCTTGCGTACTCTTGCCAAAGTCTCGAGCCGGTCCCTGTAGTCTCTGGTGCTGATAATGGTTTCATAAAATGATTCGGAACAATCTAGGTTATGATTATAAAAATCCAGACCGGCCTGTTTCAATCTAAATGTTTGATCCTCATTTAACATGCCCATCGTCACGCAGGTTTCCATGCCCATAGCCTTGACTTCTTTGACCATATCTAACACTAGCTTGAAGTCCCGTTCTTTTGGACTACGCCATGCTGCTCCCATACAAAAGCGCGTCGCCCCCTCTCGCTTTGCATTTTCGGCTGCATTTCTTATTTCATCTAATGACAGTATTGGTTCTCCCTTGACCACAGTTTTGTAACGAGCGCTTTGTGGACAATAGGCACAATCTTCAGGACAGCCGCCACGCTTGATATTTAACAAAGTGCTGAGCTGCACCGTGTTGGCATCAAAATATTTCCGGTGAATAGACTGAGCCTGAAACAACAGATCGTTTAATGGCTGTGTCATTAACGACAAAACTTCTTGTGTCTGCCAGTCATGACGAATTTCTTTATTTTTCTCTAATACTTGAACACAATTAGACATAAGCGTAGCTTTGTTGGTCTCTTGTTATTGAAAATTTATTAGATAGGGATGATTAGGAATCATATGCGTAAAGGACTCGCTGTCAACCAGAAAGGCTGCATAAAAGTTTACAACAAGCTCGTCGCCTTATTCGGCAACCATTGTTTTTTGTGTGCTAATCGCAGCGAAGGCCCCGAGACGATATGCCCTGCCTGCCTGATCGACCTGCCTTTTAACACGACCGCCTGTCCTGCCTGTGCCAGACCAAACACCGCATCAAGGTTGTGTGCCGCATGTCTAAACCGTCCTGGCTCTCCGGGTCGTATTGGTCATTCAGGGGTTTTCATCAACAAATCCCGAGCGTTGTTTCAATATCACTATCCAGTAAATCATATTATTCAATGTATGAAGTTCAGGCAGTGTATCGAGCTTGCGAATTATCTGGGTGGAATGATGGGTGAAATATTTTTCAATGATGACACAGCGCGACCTGATTGCATCATTCCCGTCCCTCTACATACTCGCAGGTTGATTTCGAGAGGTTATAACCAGTCTGT
>SMWN01000073.1 GCA_004356415.1 Gammaproteobacteria bacterium | reverse complement strand
CCGCAAGGTTCTCTGCCAACGAAGACAGTGTTTGCATCACAACCTGCACCAATCTTTTCACGGATGAAGTGTTTTCCCCTGGGGGTACATTCACTGTCCATCTGTTCACCCGGGCCATTCTTTGCGGTCGAGATAGTGTATTGCTTAACAATATCATTGCCTTCAAACAAACGAAGTGTTTGTTTGCTGATATTGATTTCTATGTGTTTATCATGATTCATGTGTATGTAAAATTATTACTCTCTATTAACCGTGAGCAGTCCATCATAGTTACCATCGCTTGCCAAGGTATAGCCACTGATGTCCTTTGCTGTAACCAGTATATTATCTTCATACCACAACGGTATATAAGGTAATTGCTCATGCAGGTAAGCCTGCAGGTCTTGATATAGCCTTGCCTGTTCACCCAGATCCTGTTTGCTTTCAGCTGCTTCTATCATGGTATCTGCAGTGGCGTCCTTAAAGCGGCCTCGGTTCGCGCCATTGGGTGGCAACGAAGTACTATGGAAAGCATAGCGAAATATATCGGGAATCTTGAGCCCCACCCATGACAGGCTATACATCTGAAACCGGCCTGCCTTGATATCACCATAAAAGGTTCCCCAGTCATAACTACGTACATCAACTTCAATGCCTACCTGTTTTAGTTGATATTGAATGATGGTGGCCAGACGAACACGAAAAGGATTGTTCGAGGTTTTATAGATAATCTGTAGTGGTTTTAGTTCATCATAACCTGCGACCTTGAGTAGGCGTTTTGATTCTTCTGGATCAAATTCAACGCCGGTCAATTCTGCATTGCCACTCCAGTGCTCTGGCGGCAACATGGCACCAGCCTTGCGTGCTGTATTGTCCATGACATATTCTATGATCTCATCTCTGTTAATCGCATGGGCAATTGCCTGTCGAACTGGCAGTTGACTGGTCACTGGATCCGCCATATTGAAACCCATATAGGTGAAGGTATCTCCCTGTGCCTTCTCAATTTGAGTTTTATCCTGTTCCTCTAACCAGCGGATCATTTCTCGGGGAATATCACCCTGGAGAATATCTAGCTCACCCCGTAATAATTTTAATATACGCACCGTTGGATCTTTAACGGTTATCATTTTTAACACTTGTTTGTCATCTAGACGTATTAATGAAAGATCGCCATCGTTCGGCCATTCCTGTAGCGCCATGGGACCACTACCAACAGGCTGTCGATTAAAGGGATGTCCTGAATCTATCAATGCTGCGGGTAATATGCCGATGACGAGTCTGCCTGGAAACAGGGGATCTGGGTGCTGTAAAATAAAATCGACGGTGTCCTCGTCGATCACATCTATGCTTTTAATCACCGCAATAGAACCCCGATGAGGTGAAGCATTATTGATATCTAAAACATAGTCATAGGTCGCCTTCACATCATCGGCAATCAATCTCTCTCCATGATGAAATTGTCTGCCTTTATTACCAAGGGTGAAACGATAGTGTTGAGGAGCTAGCATCTCCCAGTCCGCAAGATCAGGAATGAATTGAAAGTTGTCATCGAAATCAACCAGACTGCGATAGATCAACCGTGTGATCCGATAGGATGCAGCATCTGTTGAAAAACGGGGATCCAGGGTGACGGGTGCTGATTCCAGACCAAAGCGAATGGCCTCATCTTTTTCCTGAGTACAAGCTGAAATAGATAACAGTGAAATTAGCAGATAAAAAACGATTGTTCGTTGTTTACCTGACATACGCTTATTTTCTCTTTCTGCTAAACACGGCTATCGACTCAACATGTGTTGTATGAGGAAACATATCCATCACGCCTGCCTGCTCTAGCTTAAAACCTTTATCATTGACCAATATGCCTGCATCTCTTGCTAACGTTGATGGATTACAGGAAATATAAACAATCCTTTCGACTGATTTTAAGTTCATCTTTTCTATGACTTCCTGTGCCCCATTACGCGCCGGGTCCAGTAACAATTTGTTAAAACCGCCCTGAAAAAAATCTATATTTCTGAAATCTTTATTCAAGTCATCCCTGGCCAGATCCATCGCCAGAAATTCCACATTGCTTATGTTGTTAAGCGCTGCATTTTGTTTTGCGCGTTCCACCAGACCATGCTCACCCTCAATACCCAGAACGCTGGCAGCCTTGCGAGCCAAAGGCAAGGTAAAATTTCCTATCCCGCAAAACAGATCGAGCACACGATCTTCGCTATTCACTTGCAGTAATTCCAGTGCCATGGGCACCATGGCGCGATTAATTTCAAGATTTACCTGAGTGAAGTCAGTCGGTAGAAAATTCAGCGTAACATCAAACTCCGCCAAGGAATAAGACAATTGCTTTGGGCTTGTATTTACCAACGGCACCACCGAATCCAGACCACCTGACTGACAATAGATATCCACATTATATTGCTCTGCGAATGCCTTGAGCCTGGTCATATCTTCATCATTAAAATCGGCAAGGTGTCTGAAGATCAATGCTGTGACATCATCACCTATGGCAACTTCAATTTGTGGAATTTGTTTGATTAGTGATAATTCTGTAATTAAACACTGTAGCGGTTCAATCAATGAACCCACGGAAGGATGCAAGACCTCACAACTGTTCATATCAGCAATGAATGGACTATATTTTTCTCGAAACCCGACTAGCACTCGCTGTTTCTTGTCTACGTACTTAACGCCTAGTCGTGCCTTGCGACGATAACCCCATATGGGTCCGGTTAATGGTGGGATGACAGATTTTGGTTTGACCTTACCGATATGCATTAACTGTTCCATCAAAACAGATTGTTTATGTTCGATCTGAAAGTCGTGCCGCATATGTTGCAAGCTACAACCACCACACAGACCAAAGAACTCACATTTGGGCTCAACACGTTCGGCTGCCGGGTTGCTAATTTCCAGTGCATGCGCTTCATCATATTTCGGGCGCTGCTTTTTATACTGGAACAGTGCTTCTTCTCCCGGCAGTGCGCCATTAACAAAGACCGTCTTGCCCTCAACACGCGCAATGCCTCGACCTTCATGGGAGAGTGATTCTATCTTTGCAGAAACAGGTTCTTTTGGGAGTTTTTTACGTCGTCTTGCCATAGTGAAGAATAATATAAAAAATATCTGGCTAACCAGATTAAATGGTTCTGAGTTTAAGAATGAAAAATCGATCGATGCAAATTATGGATACAGGGAAATGAATTAATTCCAGGCACCCAGGAATTCCAGTAAATGCGGCTGACCTTCCTCCTGCAACATGTCTCTGACACGTTCGCATTCTGCATCATAGGCAGTCGCTGATTTTTGCCCACGCATGAGTTCGTAGCGCAGATAAACCAGATAAGTATTGAGCACATCGGTTTCGCAATAATTACGAATACCTTCGATATTACCCGCAAGGTAATTATCCCAGACTTTGCTACCGTCCATTCCCATCTTGCCCGGAAAACCCAGCATGGTCGCGATTTCTGTTAAGGGTGCATTGGCACGGGGGTTATATCCGGCAATGACATCCATCAAGTCGGTGTGTCTATCGTGAAAACGACTGATGTAATTATTCCATTTAAAATTTTTATCATCGCCTCCGGTTTCCCAGTAACGTGAAGCATTAATCCCGTGTAATAGTGTTCGATAATGTATTACCGGCAGATCAAAACCACTGCCATTCCATGAAACCAATCTTGGTGTGTAGCGATCAATGCCATCAAAAAACCGTTGAATGATATCTGCTTCAGATGAATCAATATCACCTAAAGACCATATGCTTAAATTATCTGATGTTCTGAGAACCACCGAGATGGCAACAATCTTTTGCAGATGATGACGGATGAAATCACTACCACCTGTTTGTTGCCGACGTTGAGCAAACATGGACTCGGCAACATCTGCATCAGACAAACCTTCCATGTCCTGAATTTTTCTTGCGGAATCTGTATCCGGTACAGTTTCAATATCAAAAACCAGTAGATTCATTTTTTATTCTATATTTACGGACTCAGGTTTCTACACTAAGGATTTAAAAACATCGGTAGAGAGGTAACGATCACCACGGTCGCAGATGATGGTAACGATCAGTGCATTTTCAACCTCTTCAGAAAGCCTCAATGCTGCTGCAATTGCACCCCCGGAAGAAACCCCGGCAAAGATACCTTCTTCCCGACCCAGGGCAATGGTGGTTTCTTCTGCTTCTTTTTGTTCGACATCAATAATTTTATCCACTCTTGTTTCGTCATAAATCTTCGGTAAATATTCCTTGGGCCAACGTCGAATGCCGGGTATTTTGGCACCTTCAATGGGCTGTACGCCGACGATTTGTATTTCAGAATTTTGTTCTTTCAAATAACGTGATGCTCCCATGATAGTTCCCGTCGTGCCCATGGAACTGACAAAGTGTGTGATCTTGCCATGCGTGTCGCGCCAGATTTCAGGAGCTGTACCTTGGTAATGTGACAAAGGGTTATCCTGATTTGAAAATTGATCGAGAACGATACCTTTTTTATCTGCCTCCATTTCACGTGAAAGATCTATTGCCGCCTCCATACTGCCTTCCTCGGGCGTCAAGATAATCTCCGCACCAAAGGCCTTCATTACCGCACGTCGTTCTTCACTCATATGCTCGGGCATGATCAAAATAATTTTGTAGCCCTTGATGGCTGCCACCATGGCTAATGCGATTCCAGTATTACCACTGGTTGCCTCAATCAGGGTGTTACCGGGCTTAATATCACCCCGTTCTTCCGCGTGTTTGATCATACTCAGTGCGGGCCTGTCTTTCACCGAACCTGCAGGATTATTGCCTTCCAGCTTGGCCATGATGATATTGCTGGTGTCACCGGGCAGACGTTGTAATCTAACCAACGGCGTATTACCAACATATGCTTCAATCGTCGGAAAATCTTCTTTATTTAATTTCCTGGTCACAAGTATTATTCATTCAGTTAATTTACATCTTATCTGTTAATTGTTTGGCCAGTATCACGGCATCTTCACGACCAAATTTAGCAGGATAATAATCTTTGCGACACCCGACCTCATCAAAACCTGATCTTTCATAGATTTTCAATGCCTGTCTATTTGAGGGCCGTACTTCAAGAAACATAACATCGGCATTATGTACTTTTGCCAGGTCAATCAAATACCCAAGCATCTCTTGACCCATGCCATTGTTCTGAAGATCAGGCTTGATACAAAGATTTAAAATATGTGCTTCACCTGCCAACACGGACATGATGCCATAGCCAGAAACCTTATCATTCTGCTCAAGTATCCAGCAACAGTATCCGACGCTTAAACAGTCCTGAAAAATACCGATCGACCAGGGAAAGTCATAGACACCTTTTTCGATCTCCATGACATGCTCCAGATCCATTTCAGACATGGGGCGAAAAACGATGATTGCCTGTTTTAGAACTGCACTCATTTTGTTTCCTGATGAATTGTTTTCTTGTAAACCCGCATTGCCATTTGTAAATCCTGCCATGCTTTTCTTTTTTCACGGGGAGCCCGTAATAGATAAGCAGGGTGATATGTCACCACTACAGGGATCCCTG
>SMWN01000072.1 GCA_004356415.1 Gammaproteobacteria bacterium | reverse complement strand
TACCGGGATTCGATCACGATAAAGGACCGCTGGCATTTAATTAATTACATCAAGGCAGTGCTCGGGGAAACCCCGGAGTGAACGATATTCAGCATATTGCCATCGGTGTGCCTGCAAACAGGGGGGGGCGTTTCAAGGTTACCGTTATAACATTGTGCATCATTTTTGTGCTTTCAGTCTTCTTGTTTACATATACACTGGCCACCCATCCAAGTGGGGCTTTATGGGGTTTTTTGGTTGCCAATTTTATTTTTCTGTTAGGTATCAGCCAGTTTGGGATTGCCTTCTCTGCAATTATGCGTATATGCAATGCCAATTGGGCAAGATCGTATTACCGTCTGGCGGAATGTTTCACGTTGGCCTTTGCACCACTGGCCATCATCGGTTTTTTGTACATTTACTGTTATGGAAGCCAACATCTGTTCTACTGGCTTGCTGATTCACCTGGTGTACATCACAGTCCATGGTTAGATCATACCTTTCTTTTTTACAGAAACCTGATAGCACAACTGGTTTTTTATATTATTGCGATCATCTATTTTCTTATGGGCCTGTTGCCGGATATCTCCATGCAAGATGCAAAATCAGGTCCAGCATGGCGGAACTGGTTATACCGAAAGCTGTTGTCAATGAAGAAAGGGAAAAACGAAAAAGCCTTGCAGCGAAAAGTCTATCTGCTTTCGCCAGTCATTCTGATTGCAGTAGTTATACCCAATACATTAATCGCATGGGATTTCGGGATGATGTTGATACCTCACTATCACAGTACTGTGTTTCCGATGTATTTTATTATGGGTAATATGTTTGCCGGCACTGCAGCAATACTAATCCTGGTCGTAATACTTTCACGCTATATTTCAATAAACAGTTACTTTCAAACAGTCCACGTTCAGAGCATGGGAGTCTTGCTCACTGGCTTTGCCCTGTTCTGGCTATACTTTTTCTGGGCCCAGTTTTTTGTCAGTTGGTTTGGAAACCTGCCAAATGAATATGGTGTCCTTGCAAAGCAAATGTATGGCCATTATGCACCGGTATTCTGGATTATGATTGTATGTAATTTCATCATCCCGATTGCCAGCCTGATCTTTCTGAAAGTAAAACAAACCTGGTGGATGATGACCCTGGTGGCAATTATTATTAATCTGGGTATCTGGCTGAATCGTTATCTTATCGTAGTTCCAGCGCTGGCCGACGATCATTATCCATTATCATCTTTAACTGAATTCGGAATAACGGCCGGTTTGGTTAGCGGATTTCTTCTGTTTTTATTCCTGTTATTTAATACATTTCCCGTTGTTTCCATGTGGGAATTACGCAATATAGAAAAAAGCTGACTGGATTACTGATTTTACCTCGGTTTACAGTTTAATGAGATGATCTGTTAATGCTATAATCGTGCCGTGAACATGAATAATACGATGCCTGGAACATTGAATTTGTTGCTGTTGCCCTTACTTTGGGTATTTACATGCTTATCGGCTTGTGATTCTTCCCAACAGGCTATAGGAGAAGATGTTGCCAAGGTTGAATTTGCCCAACACGAAAACCAGAAAGTATTTGGTAACTATACAATTCATGTTAATACCCTGACTACAGATCAACTACCGTCAGAAGTTGCGCGCAAATATAAAATTGCACGTAGTAAAAGCAAGGCCATGCTAAATGTAGTCATAACAAAAAATATTGATGGTGCTGACAAGCCAGTTACCGGAACTGTAATCACAGTTGCCAGGAATCTGGCCAGCCAGATAAAAGACATGGAAATGCGGGAGATTATTGAGCAGGACGCAATTTATTATATTGGTGTAATCTCGGTTGATAATGAGGAAAACATTATCTTCGATATAGAGGCAACGCCGGTCAACAAGAGTGAACCATTTTTAATGACTTATAGACAACAATTTTTTACTGAATAGGGAATACAAATCAATTAGTCATTAGTATTGCCATTCTCATCCTGTGACGGCATTTCCCCCGATTTTCTTTTTTCCTTAACCCTTTCTACAGCAGCTTCGATTTCTTTTTTGATCTGTTCTTTATCCGTTGCTGAAATTTGTTCAATTTCATGTTCCTGTTTCTCTTTATTAAGACGTTTCTCGCGGGATTCAAAACGATTACGGGCTTTTTCTGATTTCAAATGTTGGCGTTCAACATTCCAGATATTTGTCTTCGCTGCCTGATAGTATTGAACCAGAGGGAGATGGCTCGGACAAACGTAGGCACAACAACCACATTCTATACAATCCATTAACTTGTATTCCTTCAATCTATCATGATCTTCTGATTGTGCAAACCAGTATAGTTGTTGTGGTAGCAGGCTAACCGGACATACCGTTACACAATCACCACAACGGATACAGGGCATGGGCGATTGCCTCCTGGTAAGTATATCTGCCGGAGTGGCAGCAATGATACAATTCGTCGTTTTGGTCACCGGGAGATCATCACTCTGTAGTGGAAAACCCATCATTGGACCGCCCATGAGTAAAAGATCGAAATCTTCTGTAACACCTCCACACTCTTCAATCAGATTACTAATTGGAGTTCCAATCAATACCTCCAAATTGCACGGTTGCTTGATGGCTGTTCCCGTCATGGTAACAATACGAGATACCAGCGGTTCACCAAAGGTAACCGCGTTGTAAACTGCATAGACTGTACCCACGTTGTAACAAACGATGCCTAAATCCAGAGGAAGACCCTGTGATGGAACTTCCAGCCCAGTCAGTGCCTTAACGAGTTGTTTTTCACCACCGACAGGATATATGGATGGAAGCACTGCCAGCTCGATACTGGCTTCACCCAGATCATTTATTTCCTGTTGCAACGCAGCTATGGCCTCGGGTTTATTGTCTTCAATTCCAATAACACATTCACCTGCCTGTACAGCATGACGAATAATCTCCGTGCCGAGAATGACTTCCCGCGCTTTCTCCCGCAACAATGCCTCATCACAGGTAATAAAGGGTTCACATTCGGCAGCATTCACAATCAACAGATGGATTTCATAGTGCAAACCTGAAATCATTTTTACAGAGGATGGGAAACCGGCACCACCCAGACCAACAATACCCGCAGCATTTATCCTTTCATGAATATCTACAGGACTTACTTCATAAAGATCACCACTCATCGCCTTAAACGATTGACACTCATCCTTACCATCGGTGTCAATTACAATACATGGGGCACCCTGACCAGAAACACTGGGTACCGGATATGTTCCAATATCACTTACTACTCCGGAACTGCTTGCATGTATCGGGGCACTGATGAGACCCTGATGACAGGCAATTTCCTGCCCTTTTAAAACATGATCACCCACACTAACGATCGGTGTAGCCGACACTCCAATATGCTGGCGCAAGGGGATCGTCAAGTGCGGAGGGATGTTTACCTTTTGTATTGGGGTCTGGAGTGACTGCGACTTGTTTAAAGGGAGGTGTATTCCACCCCTGATTGATACCGGTTTTTCAAGTAGCATGGTCATTATCTACGGATTATAATTGCTGACGAACGCCGAGAATACCTTTTTTGCACAGCAACAAACCAAATGTTACTTCATTAACCATTGATATATCTCTTGCATACACCATACTGGAATTCTTTATTCACCTTTTATTTGAACTATAATTCCAGTACATACTGTACAAGACTCCGTTTTAGCCATTAAACTTGATTTATTGCCAGTCACACAAGGATCCTCAAAATGTCCATTTTTGAAGTAAATAGAAGAATAAAGGCACGTCCATCTGTGGTATGGAAGATTATTTCTGATCATGAGAATTACGTTGAGGTTGCTCCAAATATAGTAAAGCTTGAAAAACTATCGGAAGGGACGCCAGGAATGATATGTCGTCTGCACCATAAAAGTGGCAGAACATGGGAGGAGAAGTGTATTGACTGGCAGGAAAATAAAAGCTTCACCATGAAGATCATTAGCAGCGGCTATCCACTGCCAGTCAAAAGAATGGTACGTACATTCAGCATGCGGGAAGATCCCTTAAACATTCTTTTGACACTGAAGTTTGAATACACTCCGAAATATGCAATTTTCGGCGGAATATTAAACAAGTTACATATTCTTCCTATATTAAAAATATATTCACATCAATTAATGGATAACCTGGTAGCTAAAATCAATGATACAGAGTGGGGTTATCATGTTACTGCTGCAATAATAATTAAACAAAAAAACATGGGCATAGTTACCATCTCTCCCGAAATGACAAGTACAGATGCCAATAAATTTCGTGCGGAACATAGAATTGGTTACTTGATGGTAGTGGATGAAAATAAACGTATTGTTGGCGTACTGTCAGAGAGGGATATCGTTAATGCGATATCAAAAAACGGTTATGAGATCATGGAGAAACCCGTTTCCGAAATCATGACCCGTAATGTCATAACCTGCAAACTGGATGATAACTTGCAGAAACTCATGTCAATCATGACCGAACAACGGTTCCGTCACTTACCGGTTATTGATGGGGATCAGCTAATGGGGGTTGTCAGTATCGGAGATGTGGTCAAGGCACGTATGGATGAGCTGGAAAAAGAATCAAGGGCAATGCATAACTACATCAAAGACCGCCGTTGGCGTGAACTTTCATTACAAATCGGCAGGGGTGGCGCTGCTGCAGAATATGACAAGCTGGATAACACTATCTAGAAATCAGGATCTGCGTACATCAGAATATCCTTAAATATCATTCCAATGTCGAAAGATATGCAGCAACATCATTGACGGCTTCATCAGTCGCCAGAAGTTGAGACATGGGTTGCATCTGTGCGCCGTATATATCCTTGGGATGGGAACCCCTGATTCCCTGCTGGAAATTTTTTAACTGCCGTACTACATACCAATCGTGCTGCTTCGAGAGTCGTGGAGCATTCAGCGACTTGTTACCTTCGCCTTTCTCGCCATGACATGCTACACAGGGTGTGTATGCTTTTTTTCCAGACTCGATATCTCCTGCAACAGTCGTTTGCAAGTCAGGTGCGGGTAGTGATGCAATATAGGCCGCGACATCCTCAACTGCCTGATCATCCGGAAGACTCATTGCCATCGGACGCATCTGAATACCGAAGATATCCTTGGGATCAGCACCGCGAATCCCTGCGCGAAAATTTTTTAACTGCCGGACAACATACCATTCATTTTGACCACCATTGGCTGGAGCGTTGAGGGCTTTGTTACCTTCACCGTTCTGGCCATGACAGGCGGCACAGATTTTGAAAAGCTCCTTACCCCTTTCAGGATCGCCTTCTGCAAACACGAATATGCTATTATTCAGTAAAAAGACAAACAGGATAAACCCGATCAATGAAATGCGATTAGCAAACATAATTATTCCCCCTGAATGTAGTCAGTTCAAATCTGCACGGTGTTAATTTCTATTTATAATCTGTTTGTAATTCAGTACGCTTTGCCAATCAAAGCATAGCATAACTACATTTTCCCGGTCGGTTTGACTTTTATTTAATCTCTTATGGAATCTTCTGGTCTATCTCCAGTTGACTTTACCTTCCTCTGGCAGAATAAAACCACACAGTATCCTGAGAAGACTGGTCTTTCCGCTTCCATTTGGCCCTCTTATTTGTAATGGCTCTAGACTAGCAAAGATTAATATTTGTGGAGTAACTTCCACAGTTCGTTTTCCAATACATCTTGTTTTCTTTTCCAACGCTATTCACTTTCTTTTAAATGTAGATCGAAATTTGTCTTAACACCATTAAACTTGGCAAGTCTACGTTTGGTAAAACTCCAAAACGACTCAATACCATTGATATGGCAGTGTCCATCTCGCGCAAATTCATTCTCACCATGAAGCACTCTGAAGTGTTTGGAGTAACCCACGTCTACCAAACCATTGTCACCGCGCCAACCATCAGAATAGATAACACTATCAATGGACACTTTACCTTGTATCACTGCTTGTAATGTCTTTTTCTTGCAGTTAGGCACAATTTCCGTATACACACGACCTTGTCGTTCAAAAATACCAAACACGGGTTGTTTTAATGTCCCTCGTCCTCGCTTCAGTTTGCCATGAAAACCGCGCATCCTTCTGGCACCAAAATACGATTCATCCACTTCAATGTTACCAAGCAACTTTTCTTTTAAACCGCTTTGGTGAAGGTAAATGGCTTGTCGAAAAAGACCATACCAACGATTTATTGTATTACGATTTAGTTTCAGTAAGATAGCACCTTTATTCGCCTCTATATCCAGACAAAAACACTGAATTATTTTTTTTATTTGATACGTGCTTAATTTACTGTTTCTTATCATCTTTCTAGACTGTCAGAGTGTATCTGCTAGTCTAGAGCCTTGTAATATATCACCGTTACCCAGGCGAAAACCGATCTCCTCAAATATCAGCTTGTTATTACGGATACACTTGAGATTGACTGCTTCAAGAATTGCTTTAGTACTTACTCCATTGCTGATAATAGATTCACTCATACCTGAACACATTTTTTAAAATCAGAATGAAAATAATCAAGGTAATCTTGTTATTACATTTTACAAAGATATTCGGTTTGTTTCGGAAACAATGTCCGGTTAACCATACCAGAAAATACCCACCACCAGTTCGGCAGCCCTGGCAGAATGACCCCTTACGCTAGACAGTTGCCGAGGGGCGGAAGCTTACCCCCTTGAGTAGTTTGGGTATATATCAACCCATCGACTGCTTGTATCTATTGTAATAGGTAATCACCTTTTTCACATAATTCTGAGTTTCTTTATAAGGCGGTATCTTGTTGTTATATTTCTTAACTGCACCCTCGCCTGCATTATAAGCTGCCAGTGCTAATCTCAAATTGTTATCAAACATGACCAACAAATCACGAAGATATTTTGTTCCACCATTTACATTCTCATAAGGATTGCGCCTGTTTTTGACACCATAACGCTTCGCGGTTCCGGGCATAAGCTGCATCAGCCCGACCGCTCCTGCACGGGAAACAGCTTCGGTATCATAGGCCGACTCAGCGGTAATGACTGCATGGATCAGTGACTTCGGCAACCTGTAACGACTGGCCATAAAATCGATCGTACCAGAATGTTTTTTCCTGTTTTTCACTAGATTCTTATATCTTATTGAGCCTGTTTTTTGTGGTACCCAGCCTTTCCATGTTTTTACCAGCCTGATGTATTTAGTGTTTTTCGGTGTATCCGTCAGGGTGACGCGACCATATTTGTCCGTGTATTTATAGATATCTGCATACGCAGTCGGCGCCATCAATAAGGCACAAATTGCATATATCAGCATATTAAATTTCTGATTGAAGCCCATACTTAAACCATATTTTTTAAACTAAACATAACACTATAATAAATAAATGGTTATTTGAAGTATTATTAACGCATAAATCCCGGCTACCAGGTCATCCAACATAATACCTAACCCGCCTGATACCTTTCGATCCAGCCAATTTATCGGCCAGGGTTTCCAGATATCAAACAAGCGAAATAAAACAAAACCCAATAGCACAAAACGCCAATCAGGGGGAATTGCAGTCATCGTGATCAAAAAACCAACGATCTCATCCCAGACAATCCCACCATGATCATGCACACCTAGATGATTTACAGTCACTTCACACAGCCAAACACCAAGCAAAAATAGAACAATGGTGACGCCTATATAGACAGGCCAAGACAGGTACACCATCGGCAGATAAAATAATATGCCGACAAGTGTTCCTACCGTTCCTGGCATCTTCGGCACGCAGCCTGACCCAAATCCTAAGGCGAGCAAATGAATCGGATTTTTCAGGAATCCCTGAGGAATAGGCGTGTTTTTATTCATTGAAGCTTATAAGGGTTATCTTTCAAACATATGGCTTTCGATAATAGCGTCGAACAAACAGAATATACTATGAGATAACGATATGTAAGATGGTCTGCCGGATAGCAGCTTAAAGGCATTGAATTTAATCATTTTACCCCCATCTTACATCTAAATTATTACTGTTTTTTACCTTGTTACATTTTCATTAGAGGATTCATATTATGATGCGTATAGGCCTTTTTCTGGTGACCAATGCTGCTGTACTGGTTTTGATCAGCATCGTATTCCAGGTTTTTGGAATCGAAGGCATATTGGATAACAACGGTGTTGACCTAAATCTTAACGCCTTACTAGTCATGTCTGCCGTAATTGGCTTTAGCGGTTCCTTCATCTCGCTTGCAATCTCCAAGTGGTCTGCCAAAAGGGGTATGGGTATTCATGTGATTGAAACAGCCAACAATCAGGATGAACAATGGCTACTCAGCACTGTCCAGCGACAGGCAGAACGTGCTGGAATCGGCATGCCTGAAGTCGGTGTATTTGAATCCCCCAACCCAATGCCTTTGCCACAGGCATTAATAGTAACAATGCACTAGTTGCAGTGAGTACAGGACTGCTCCAGCACATGACTAAAGATGAAGTCGAAGCCGTGCTCGCTCATGAAGTGAGCCATATCAGTAATGGCGATATGATCACCATGGGATTGTTACAAGGTGTAGTAAATACCTTCGTTGTTTTTCTATCACGCGTGATCGGATTTTTTGTCGATCGTGTCATATTTAAAACACGAAGTGGTATGGGGATCGGCTATTACATTACTTCCATTATCGCACAAGTTGTATTGTCTATACTCGCAAGTACCATCGTCATGTGGTTTTCACGCTGGCGTGAGTTTCATGCTGACGCAGGGGCTGCTGAACTTGCTGGCAGACAAAAGATGATTGCAGCTTTAAAACGCTTA
>SMWN01000071.1 GCA_004356415.1 Gammaproteobacteria bacterium | reverse complement strand
AGGCAAGCATGAAAAAATTAAATCCTGGGGTGTGAAATTAATATGACAACTGACTTGCGCGTAATTTGAAAGTGTATTGCTGTGCGAGAGCACAACGCCTTTGGATAAACCTTCAGAACCAGAAGTAAATAGGATAACTGCCGGGCTGTCTGGAGAAATCCCTTTTGATATCCGGCGATAATGAGCGATTGGATAAAAGCTCCTGATCAACCCTGCTAATTTATCAACGACTGAAATACGATCACGAAAATCTTCCAGATAAATCAAACAAATTTTCTCTTCAAGTGCAGTTGCTAATTCTTGCAGATCGGCATTCTCAATAAATTTTCTTGAAGTATAAATTGTTTTGATTTTGCCTGTTTCACAAGATCGAAGCACGGTCTGGGTGCCACCGGTAAAATTTATCATTGCCGGGACACGGGCTGCGTACTGAACTGCAAGAAAAGTCACCGAAGTACCTATTACATTTGGCATCATGATTCCGACATGCTCGTCCGTTTCAGTGTTCTTGCGAATGACTCTGCCAAGTATCATTGCCTTTGTTATTAGTTGTTTGTATGAAATAGGTTCACGCTTGATGTCTTCAAGGATCAGTCTGTCTTCCCCATAACGTTCTGCAGCATTTAACATCGCAGCAAAGATGGTAGTGCGATGATTAAAAGAACTGTAAGTCAGCAAATACATGATGTCCTGCATGATGGTTGCTGCATGTTTTCTACGTTCGTGTCCCCGAATGTTCTCGTCTATCTCAATCGTTACAGGGGGGAGGATGGTCAGTTTGATGCGTGGAAACCAGACGATGTGTCCCTGCTTTTCCAAGTATGAAAATGGTGTAAACTTCGCGCCATCTATTGCAATAGGCAGTACCGCTGCACCGGATTTTTCTGCAATGAGTCCCGGACCTTCATAAATCTTCATTAAAGAACCGGTAGTCGTGATTCTTCCTTCAGGAAAAATGACGGCTTTTTTATCCTGAGAAAGAAATTTGACCATGGACCTTACCGATAAAGGATTTGCCGGATCCATGATGAATAAATCAACAAACATCTGGCTAAACCTGGAAGTAATTTTGCTGGCGATACGCGTATTAATGGCAAAAGTCGGTGTCTCTGGTAACCAGGCATAAAGTAATATGCAATCAAGCAGTGATGTATGATTTGCAACTATCAAAACGCGATCACCCGCTTCCTGATAATGTTCCATGCCGGTTACTTCAACACGATATAAAAGTTTGAGCAGGCAACGAAGCAGAAACTTGAGAAGTTTAATCATAGGACGTTAACTTACACTATACCCAAATTATTTGGAAATACAGGAATCAGAGTTCAGGGTGGCAGTCAGAGCAAGGCGCAACTCGCAGTGAATGACTAGTCCTTCATAAGAGTTGCAACGCGGCACTGGCGGCCACCCTGAGCTCCCGCAGGGCAAGACGATAAGCCACCATCTTCTTCGTTATAAATCCTTGGACTAGGCAGAAAATTGCTCCTGCATTTTCTGCATACCATCCATCCATGGATATAAATAACTAGTCCTGCGGGCTTAAGCCTTGAATATGGTGGCTTATCGTCTTGCTGAAACCCGCATTTCCAAATAGTTTGGGTATGACATCCTGGTATTGAAAACCTTATGCGTCCTTGGGGGGTGTCCCTAGATAGATATCCAATACCTGCCCTGGTTTGATGTAGCGATTTTTCGCAAGACCGTTCCATTTTTTGATTTGTTTGATAGAGACACCAAAGCGTAGTGATATTAGCCAGAGTGAATCACCATCGAGTACGGTGTAACTAACATGCTGTGGATTACCATCGGACGTTTTATTTGAAACAACAGGCACAATCTTTGCGATCTTGTCAGTTTCTTCTTCAACCCAGATTTCAAGCTTTTTCCCAGGCCGTAAGATTGATCTACTCGAGAGTCCGTTCCAGGCACAGAGTTGTTTCACGCTGATGCCGTAATGCCGACCAATGTCCCATAAATTGTCACCACGCTTGATCGTATAGACATATCGTTGACCATCGCCACTGCGTTTCAGCCCTTTATAGCGACGTGAGTCGAGACTCAGGCTGTAATGCTTTAAAGGTTTCTGCGCCGTGGGAATCAAAAGCGAGCGGCCGGTGAGAATGGTATTGCTCCGCAGACGATTGACCTGTTTCAGTGTTGAAACATCAGTTCTATATTGTGTTGCGATAAGCCCGAGGGACTCACCTTTTTTAATTTTATGTTGCTGCCATTTAATGCGCTCATCAGATGAGAGTGTGGCAAGTTTATTTTCGAAAGCAGTCACCTTATCGACCGGAATTAACAATCGGTGTGGACCTTCCGGATCGGTGGCCCATCGATTGAAACCTGGGTTCAATGTATATAGTTCTTCAATAGATAACTCAGAAAGGTCACCTGCGGTTGCAAGATCAATCTGACTGTCAATATCTACTTGCTTGAAATAGCGGGTATTTGCGATTGCTTTAAGCGTAATATTATATTTACTCGGATTGGATACGATTTCAGCAACTGCAAGCAGACTCGGAACGTAACCACGTGTTTCTCTTGGTAGCCTTAGTGAGAAGAAATCAGTGGGTTTGCCCACTTTTTTATTGCGTCTAATGGCCTTGTTGACATTGCCTTCACCTGAGTTATAGGCAGCCAGGGCTAGCAACCAGTCCCCATCAAATTCCTGGTGAAGTTTTTGTAGGTAATTCAGGGCAGCACCGGTTGCTGCAACAATATCTCTACGACCGTCATACCACCAGTTTTGTTTCAGGCCATAAATTCTGCCAGTGCTGGGCATAAACTGCCATATCCCGGAGGCACGGCTGCGAGAATAGGCAAAAGGGTTGTATGCGCTTTCAACAATGGGCAAAAGTGCAAGATCCAGTGGCATATTCCGCTTTTCAAGTTCTTCAACAATATAATACAAGTAAGGTTCGGCACGTCCTGATACACGATCAAGATATGCCTGATTTCTGGTAAACCATGCCAGTTTACTGGCGGTTGTCTTCTCTGAAATATTTCTTGTCAGTGTTAGTCCTGACCCAATTCGTTTCCATAGGTCTGTTTCTTGTGTTGTTAATGGTTCACCTGATTCTGAGATGACAGAATTTGGATCCGACTTTTCTGAACTTTCGGCAACATTTAAATCTTGAGTCTCTGATTCTTCTGCAGTGGAAATTTGACGGGGAATACCGATATCATCACGTGGCGAAGTGAAGTTACATGCGCTCAGGAAAAAAAAATAAACGAATAAGAATACAACAGGCAATTTTTGCATTGCGCAATGCTAGGGGCAGGTAACTGATTGGTCAAGTAAAAACAACCCTGTCAGAGGTGTTTTTCATTGTGTTAAGCTCAACAAAGTGACTGCCCGGGGATTGCAGAACAGAAAACTCCATGTCAGGGTTTGGCCACAACGTTATGTTCCATGCCAAAACAAAAAGGTAATCACGGTATGTTCCAGAGGTTATGTTTGCAAGATGCACGATGAAGAACTCTTGATATGGGTGATGAAGTAACAAATAAGAAGAACCTCTCTGTCAGAAAACAGTTGCAGGACTGGTTTTCTGGCGAGCATGGCGCCTTGCTACTAAAGGAAGAGAGAAAAAAATTAGCACTTAAACTTTATGCCCTGTTTGGCTATCACATTTTGCAAATTGGAAATATTGGTAGCACTGATTTTCTTGATGACAGTAAAATTTCCCACAAGCTGATCGCCAGGCTTGTGCTTGGTGAACAGGCTGGGCAACGGTCTGGTTTCTGTTGCGACTGTAGCAACCTTCCAGTCGCATCAGACAGCATTGATGTTGTTGTATTGCCACATGTGCTCGAGTTTGAAACTAACCCTCATCAGGTTCTGAGGGAATCAGAAAGAGTGCTGATTGGAGAGGGGCATGTTGTGATATTGGGTTTCAATCCATGGAGTTTTTGGGGTTTATGGCGGCTGCTTTTGGCCTGGCGTGAAAAACCACCCTGGCACGGCCATTATATTGAATTAACGAGGATTAAGGACTGGTTGAAATTGCTGGATTTTGAAGTCATCAAGATAGAGCGCTTTTATTTCAGGCCACCAATTCGAAGTTTGAATCTGCTGAAAAAGCTTGAGTTTATTGAGAAGCTGGGGCATTTTTGTTGGCCATGGTTTGGAGGGGTATACCTATTGGTTGCTAAAAAACGTGTCGTGCCTTTAACACCGATAAAACTACAATGGCGGGCCAGGCGGCAGATGATTGCTACCGGGGTTGCCGGAACAACCACCGGGATGGCCCCTCCAGAAAATCAACAGACAAGTGATTAACAGACAGGAAACTAATATATAGAGAACGTGCATAATGAAAGACCAAATTGAAATTTTTACCGATGGTGCCTGTCGTGGCAACCCCGGTCCCGGAGGCTGGGGTGTGTTATTGCGTTATCAGGGAAAGGAAAGAACATTACACGGTGGTGAAGTGGAAACAACGAATAACAGAATGGAATTAATGGCGGCAATTATTGGTCTGGAATCACTCAATGAACCTTGCAGTGTTACCTTGACGACTGACTCGAAATATGTGACGAACGGCATTACAGACTGGATTGATAATTGGAAAAAAAAGGCCTGGAAAACGGCAGCTAAAAAACCTGTCAGGAATGAGGATTTGTGGCGACGGTTGGATGAAGTCAGTCAGCAACATGAGATAAATTGGCAATGGGTAAAAGGCCATAGTGGGCATCGTGAGAATGAATTGGTGGATGCCCTTGCCAATCAAGGGATTGATGAATTGTAAAGGCCAGATGAATTATTACTTCAGGATAATGAAGAGATGATTTTAATATGATCCCTACCAAACAAAAAAAGTAATCGCGGTATGCGTCAGATAGTGCTTGATACAGAAACAACGGGTTTGGAACCGAAGCAGGGGCATCGGATCATAGAGATTGGCTGTGTCGAATTGTATCATCGACGCAAAACTAACAATCAATATCAACAATATCTGAATCCCGAGCGCGAAATTGAAGATGGTGCTTATGATGTGCACGGAATCAGTGATGAGTTCCTTGCAGACAAGCCGGTTTTTGCCGATGCAGCACAAGAATTTATTAATTTCATCAGAGACAGTGAACTTATCATTCATAATGCGCCTTTTGATGTGGGCTTTATTAATGCCGAGCTAAAAAAACTGGGCCCACAATGGGGGAAAATTGAAGATTATTGTACAATCGTCGATACATTAGTCATGGCCAGGGAAATGTATCCGGGGCAAAAAAACAGTCTCGATGCACTTTGTAAAAGATATGAAATAGATAATTCACAACGCGACCTTCATGGTGCTTTACTGGATGCGCAAATCCTTCTGGATGTGTATCTGGTGATGACAGGCGGGCAAGTGGATCTACTGCTGCATGAAGAACAGACAGAAAATGGTAAGAATATAGGAGAATTTAGAAAGCTTGATCCGAACAGGCCTCGTTTACGGGTGATTGAGCCGACCAGTGAAGAAATAGAAGCCCATGTCAGCAAACTTGAAACTGTGGACAGGGAAAGTAATGGAAATTGTCTTTGGAAAAAAATGGAGGAATTATCTTAAGTTCCCAGATTCTGAAGAACCTTGGGGTCTGAAAAATGCGGAATCATAGTCTTGCTTTTAAGCATTCCACATTTTAACAATCATTTGATATCAATCAGCCCTCACAGTCAATTTTCGGAAGCTTCATCAATCAATGTTTGTAATTCGCCTTTTTGGAACAAATCCATGACGATATCGCAGCCACCGATGAGTTCTCCTTTAATAAAAACTTGAGGAAAGGTAGGCCAGTTAGAAAATTGTGGCAGGCCAGAACGTACTTCTGGTTCGGCAAGTATGTCAACATACGCAAATTCTGCGTTACATGCTTTTAATGCTTCTGTCGTGCGCATGGAGAATCCACACTGCGGTGCCTCAGGTGAACCCTTCATGAAAATAACGATATCGTTTTCTTCGACAACGGATTTGATTCTTTCTTGTACATCCATCTTTACAGCCTCTTTCAAAATAAGAATTATTACCAGACATTATACATGGTAAATGCGCGGACTTTGTTAATGGTCCAGATTTTACTCATTACCTGGATTTCCCAATGTTGGATATCCCCACGCACCCCCCCCAGCGGTGCAAATAGTAAGCCTGTCGCCTTTTTGCAAGGTGTTGGTGGATTTTGCGGGTATTGCAATGTCATTAATAAGGTTCATGCCTGTTTGGCCCTGACCGCCGCCAGAAAGTCCCCAGGGGGCATGAGTACGACGCTCAGTCAATAGGGTAACAGATGTTGTTTGCAAAAACTCGTACTCACGAATCAGGCCATTGCCACCATCATGTCTTCCTTTGCCGCCTGAATTTTGCCGGATCGCGTAACGAGTGATTCTAATCGGGTAATGTTTTTCCAGAACTTCTATCGGTGTATTGAGTGTATTCGTCATATGGGTTTGCACGGCACTTAAACCTGCACCATTCGCGCCAGCGCCCATCCCACCGGCCAATGTTTCATAGTAATCCCACTGTAGAGAAGTGGTATTAGCACCCATAGCATGATGACCCATGGCAATATTATTCATGCTGCCATGACTGGCTGCAGGGATCTTCTCAGGCAGGGCTTTGGCAAGTGCGCCAAGTACAACATCGACTAATCGGGTGCTGGTCTCAACATTTCCGGCTGCCACCGCAGCAGGATAGTTGGCATTAATTAAACATCCTTTGGGCGCCTTAAGTTTGATCGATCTGAAACTGCCAGCGCAAGCGGGAGTTTGTGGTGGCATTAAACAATAAAAGCAATAATAAACTGCAGCTGCGGCCACGGAGAGTGGACAGTTGATGTTGCCTTTGACCTGTGAGGCCGTGCCCGTAAAGTCTGCGTGAATATTTCCATCATTCACATCTAAGGTGACTTTTATCAAGATATCTTGATTTCCCTGGCCATCGTCATCCATGACATCAGTAAAGGTATATTGGCCATCGGGTATCTCTTTCAGGCTAGAACGGGCCAGTATTTCTGCATAATGATTCAGGCCTTCCAGTGCAATATGGAATTGTTTTATTGTCATGTTATTGATGAGTTCAAACAATCTACGTTTCCCGCAAAAATTGGCACTCATTTGTGATTTAAAATCCGCAGCTGCATTTTCTGGCTGATTTATGTTTTCAAGAATTCCATCGAAGGTATCGTGAATGATTTCATTGTTTTGCATGAACAAGGTTGGCGGGATGATCAGCCCTTCTTCCTGTAAAGTATTTGCCAGCGGCATGGAACCTGGGGTGCTGGCACCAATATCTGCATGATGTGCCCGACTAGCAACGAAAGCGCAGAGTGTTTTGTCAAAAAATATTGGTGCGATGAGTGTGATATCGGGAAGGTGTGTACCGCCAAGATAGGGATCATTTATGATCAGCATATCGCCATCTTGCCATTCAACTTTTTGGACAATATCAGCCATCGCATAGGCCATACTGCCCAAATGTACGGGAATATGTGCTGCCTGAGCACATAATTGGCCATGGATATCAAAGATTGCGCAGGAAAAGTCCAGTCTGTCCTTTATGTTAGGTGAAAAGGCCGTGCGTTGTAATACGGCCCCCATTTCATCACACACAGCCTGACATCGGCGATTAAACAGCGTTAACTCAATGGCATCCATGGTGTGAGATTATAATACCCAAATTACCTGGAAATGTAGGTTTCAGAGTTCAGGTGGGGAGTCAGGGCAAGACGCAACTCGCAGTGAATGACTAGTCCTTCATAAGAGTTGTAACGCGGCACTGGCTTTCTAGCTGAACTCCCACAGGGCAATACTGGAAACAACCATCTTCTTCGTTATAACACCTTGAACTAGGCAGAAAATTGCTCCTGCATTTTCTGCATACAATCCATCCATGGATATAAATGACTAGTGCATCGGCTTT
>SMWN01000070.1 GCA_004356415.1 Gammaproteobacteria bacterium | reverse complement strand
TGAACGTCTGCTTTCCAGTGCCACTTCAATCGGTCAGAGATATTGAATTGGTGCTATGTGCAAAAAGCGGACGTTGAACTTCCGAAAAACAAATAAGAATTTTCTTTCTAATGAAAGATAATAGGACATGTTTGCTTTAGTTTATATCTGGCAGGCGTATATGTTAAGGGCAGGAGTTTGAGGCTCTTTTCAATGACCGGTTCATCTTCTATCAAGGTCATCATTCGCATCTCTGCACCATAACGAGGGCAAAGCATGGGATCAAACTCAACTTACTAACATATCGCTATTAAAATGGTCTATCATTTGAGTGGAATAATAATTTTTAATATTTTTATATCAAATATGTACTAATTCATCTTACGCTTACTGTTAGCAGCTTTACGTTATCTGTGTACAGGAGCTTGAGTGAAACAGGATATTTTTTTTCAAAGAAATTCTCTTATGGAGATTTTACTATGAACTACTTCGTCACCGGAGCTTCAGGTTTTGTCGGGCGCCGACTGGTTGCCAAACTGCTGCAACATAATGGAACCGTATACGTATTCATGCGGGAACGGTCACTGGACAAATTAGAACAGTTGCACGCTATTTGGGACGTGCAATCTGATCGCGTTGTGCCCATAGTCGGCGATCTGACGGAAGCCGGTCTCGGCGTCTGTCAAAAAGATCTAATCAACCTGAAAGGGAAAATCGATCATTTCTTCCACCTGTCTGGCGGTTATGACCTGAACGCGGATGCGAAAAACCAGCGTATCACCAATGTAGAGGGTACACACCACACTCTGGAGTTTGCCGAAGCGATAAAAACCGGTTGTTTCCACCACCTAAGTTCCATCGCCGCTGCTGGAATGTATGACGGGGTCTTTCGGGAGGACATGTTTGATGAGGCCAGCGGTCTCAATCATCCCTACTTTAGTACCATGCACGAATCTGAAGCACTAGTACGCCAACAGTATAACCGGCCATGGCGTATCTACCGGCCAGGGGTTATCGTGGGCGATTCGCAGAACGGTGAAATGGACAAAATTGACGGACCCTATTATCTGTTTAAGTTGATCCAGAAGATACGCAGGGTCTTGCCACCCTGGATGCCCACTATCGGCCTGGAAGGTGGGCACTGGAACTTGGTACCGGTGGACTTCGTAGTAAACGCCATGGATCATATTGCCCATTTAAATGGCAAAGACAGCCAGTGTTTCCATCTCACCGACCCCGAACCCCACTACCTAGGTGATGTCCTCAATATCTTCGCCCGGGCTGGTCACGCGCCGACCATGACCATCCGTTTGAATGCACGCATGTTCGGCTTTATCCCTTCTTATGTCACCGAGGGTCTGGCCAGGCTGGCAGCAGTGCGTCGTATTACCAGGCAGATACTCCAGGATCTCGGTATTCCCAAAGAGCTATTCCAGTTTATTAACAAACCGACCCGCTTTGATTGCCGGGAGACAACAAAGGCATTACAGGGCACTGACATTAAGGTGCCGCCCCTGGAGGATTATGCCTGGAAGTTGTGGGACTACTGGGAACGCCACATGGATCCTGATCTATTCGTCGACCACAGCCTGAAAGGCAAAGTCAGCGACCAAATAGCCATGGTAACCGGAGGTTCCTCCGGTATCGGCAAGGCCACTGCTTTGAAACTGGCAAGTGCAGGCGCAACCGTTCTGTTGGTGGCCCGCGACGAGGGTAAATTAAGTGAGGTACTAGATGAGATCAAGTCTGCCGACGGCTGCGCCTATAGCTACAGTTGCGACCTGTCGGATATGGCTGCCTGCGACAAACTGGTTAAACAGGTGTTGAAAAAACACGGTGGCGTTGATTTCCTTGTGAACAACGCCGGTCGCTCAATCCGGCGTTCCATCGTCCTGTCATTTGACCGATTCCACGATTTCGAGCGTACCATGCAGTTGAACTACTTCGGTGGCCTGCGCATGACCATAGGCTTTCTGCCCAGCATGTTGAAAAAGCAGCATGGGCATATCATTAATATCTCCACCATCGGCGTGTTGAGCAATTCACCACGATTTTCAGCTTACATCGCCTCCAAGGCGGCACAGGATGCTTTCACCCGCTGTGCAGGTGCCGAGTTCGCCGATGAGGGAATCCATTTCACCACCATCAACATGCCACTGGTGAGTACGCCGATGATCGCACCCACAAAATTGTACCAGAACGTGCCTATGATCAGTCCTGAAGATGCTGCTGACATGGTAGCCGAAGCCATTATCTACCAGCCAAAAAGAATCGTCACACGCTTGGGGATTATCATGTGGATAGCCTATGCGATTACGCCAAAACTGATTGAAATCGTCATGAACACTGCCTTCCGGTTGTTCCCCGAGTCCACTGCCGCGAGTGGGAAGCAGGAGGAAGAAGTGGAAGCTTCACCAGAAATGGTGGCATTCGCACAATTAACACGAGGTATTCACTGGTAAATCTCACCGACAGACAGAAGAGCCTTTGAACATGATTAAGAAAAAGTGCCAAGAGATATGAAATTGCTATCGATAGCGATAAGATTAGGCATGTTTTTGCAGGCAATTGTAATAAAATAATTATTCCCTGTAGCCACTATCTTCAGACTTCATAAAAAGGGGACCATATGTATTCAATAACCGGGAAGACCATGCTTGTCACGGGCGGCAACAGGGGCATGGGCAAACTGTTCTGCGAACATGGCGTTGCGGAAGGCGCAAAGATTATCATCTGGGCTACCAACGAGCAGACAATGAAGGAGACCGCCGAGGAACTGACCCGTCGTGGCGGCGAGGTATATACCTACAATGTAGATGTATCCGACCGCAGGGCCATCGAGAAGGCTGCGGAGAATGTCCTCAAAGAGCATGGCACGGTCGATATCCTGATCAACAATGCTGGTATCGTCGCTAGTGCCTATTTCTGGGAACATACCAATGACCAGATCGAGAAAACCATGCACATCAACAGTGGAGCACAGATGTATATTTGCCGGGCGTTCCTGCCGGGCATGATGGAAAAGCGTGAGGGCCGTATCGTGAACATGGCGTCCGCCGCAGGGTTGATCTCCAGCCCTAAGATGTCCGTGTATTGCGCGAGCAAGTGGGCAGTGAACGGTTGGTCCGACTCCCTGCGCCTGGAACTGGAACAAGAGGGTTATTCCAATATTTGCGTGACTACGGTCACGCCCGGCTATGTTAATACCGGTATGTTCGAAGGCGCCAAGGCGCCGCTAATGACGCCCATCCTCGAGCCCGAACCTTTTGTGCAGAAGGTCTGGGAATCCATGAAGAAAGGCAAGATGGTGGTTCGCTCACCCTGGACCATCTACCTGGTCGCCAGCATGAAAGGTATCCTCCCCATCCGCCTGTTTGACTTTATCTTCGGCCGCATCTTTGGAGTCTATAAAAGCATGGACGAGTTCAAGGGCCACTAGCGTGTGTTGCCCCGCAGGCAAACCTGTTGAAATCGTTGGGTCGTGGAACAACATACCGGCAAAAATGGACGTAGAGGAGACACTAGTTGATTGCTCGCTTCCATATTTTTTGTCACCCTGATGCCGGTAATCGCTGAAAGCAAATTCCTAGAAATAATAGAGGATGCCGGATTGTTACCACGTCTAATTACTGTTGACTCATATTTACCAAGATAAAAATGAAAGTCATTTTGGATAGTGATAGTTTTAAACTACCGACAGGGGTTTAATATGCACGGGTTAATGATGGCATGGTTTTAGTTTGTTGGGATGCTCATGGATATAGGATAAAGTTTCTTTTTCAGTAAATTTTTTAATATATTCACTGGTATCAAAACGCCATCCAAATACGTAATTCATTTCATTAGTATCTCATTTAACAATATTGCTAATAGTTTAGTAGCTTCTTTATCTTCCTGCCGAACAAAACAGACTAAACAGTAATCAACAAGGGGAGGGGAGGGGCTTGAAAAGCCAGCGTGATATAAATTTTATACTCAGAACGCGCCTTTTTTGTCTATACCGTAGTTGTGGATTAATGTTCATCTTTTATAGTTGATTTGGTCTATCATATCTCAATGCCATATTTTCATTGTCACCGATGTGGATTTGTAGTTCATACCGTTAAGGATAGGGAAAGCTGTACACTTTGTGGTAGTAAAAACGGTAGATTAATGACAGATAAAGAATATAGAGCAGATGTTGAGGCTGGAATAATCGTTCAAGATCAAAAATTGAAAGGCCCATCAATAATATAAACCGTCAGCTTTCAGTATTGAGCAGACATTAGAGTTGTTAAGCGTAAATAATTAAATCCACCTATTTGAGTTACATACAGACATAGCGCACGTCCTTGTGCCTATATTTATCCATGGTTTTCCCTCACTGGAGTAAGGAAATCTTATTTTTTCCCTAAAGGAAATTTAATCAGGTTTTCAGGGCCAAGTACCCCGTCAGAGCGTGCTTTGATATAAGCATAGATATTGTCGAGATTATCCATAACACGTTTGTTGTTTTTGAAAGGTGGCATTGGTGTACCGGGGTTCCCCTTCATTACCACTTTTATAAATCTGGCTTTATCATCAATCTTTTCTGCAAGGCTGACTAAAAGACCCTGTCCTGCGCCGCCATGACAGGTGCCACAGGTGCCACCGCGATATGCCTTCCATCCTTCAAATGTGTTTGGTATTTTTTCATCTGTAGAATTCCTAAATTAGTACAACGTAATAACAGGATATACCGGGATTGCAATCATGTCGACCAAATGAAAGCACGTTATTAGATTCCAGGGAAGGAATCGGTAGAGTCGAGTCTGGAAGCGCGAAGCCTGCCCAGAGGGGTACACATTCTCGAGAATGGAAGACGTAGGGTAGGGGAGTAATATATCTATCGTTCTATTCGTTTACTCCTAAACGATATTGAATTTCAATATTGAATAGGGACGTGCGAACCCTCCTTCGGGAGGGTTTTTATTTTGTTCTTAAGTAGAAAAGAGTATATTTTGAACATGCTTTAATTCGCATATTTCTATTAACTAACAGAGGTCTACTTCGGCCATGAATGAACCAATGATAGTTTTAATAGACGGGGAAAATCTAATATTACGTTTTCAGGAAATGCTTGCTGAGGGTAGAAAGATAAAGCCTGATGTAATATATGTTAAAGATAGATATCTGTGGTGCCCTAATATATTCGGTGCCATTTATAATCTGTTGCGTGTTTCTTATTACACTACAGTAGTAGGTGACGCTGATGCTATTGAACAGTTAAGTAATGAAATAGCTAAATTAAGATATACATGTAAAGCTGATGTCAATTTAAAATTAAAAGGATCATTGAACCCGCATATATATAAAAAGGAACATCACCGACATAAAAACAAGAGTGTAGATATAAATATAACTATAGACGCGCTCAGGCATACATATAATAAAAGTGTACGAAGAGTATATTTAATGTCAGGAGGCGGAGATTATATTCCGTTGATTCAAGAAATTATGCGTCATGGTGTAAGTGTAAAAGTGGGCGCGTTCTCTAGCGGTTGTAATAATGAACTCAAGTATATTGCAGACGATTTCCGTTATCTCGATGATAAATATTTTGAATTAAATGATAAGGCAAGCTCTAGTTAATTAAGTGTAGTATAAGTGTTGCCCCAGCTGGTTAAATCTAGCCAGGGCAATATATGAAGGTCGTTTATTTGAATTCCACTGAATCAGGGAACAGATGTCTTGTTTTTAGTCCTCGGTCATAGAATGATCACTCTCGTATCCTTTATCTGACAAAATCGGGTAAAAGGCACTTTTTGGACCCATTTGGGTTTATTCATATCTTTTATTTAACATAATATACATTATGCGCATTAATTGTATTGAGCTCCTTGTATATCAGCTATATAAAGACTGTTTACAGATTATAGACAAACTAAGAATGGCAAGCCATGGTATTCAAAGGTAAAAAAATAATCCTCCTTGGAAAAACTGGGAAACCGTTGAAATATCACCCGCAGACATCCATACATTCAAAGGCATCATCAATCAAAGAATGAGTCAAACATGATTGAAGCATCTTGCATAAATAATCTTTCGCCTCTATTCCAATCTACTCATTATCTTTTTTATTATCTCATCCAGTTTTTTAAAACGAATAACATTCCTTCTCCAAATCCTGTTATCTGTAACAGGTAGACCTGATGAATAGACACCTGGTGATTTTATTGAATTTGCAACTCCTGACATGGCAGTAATAATGACATCATCGACTATTTCGATATGACCATTTATAGCGACTGCACCACCTATCATACATCGTTTCCCTATAACACTACTTCCTCCTATAGCTGTACATCCTGCTATAGCTGTATTTTCTCCGACAACAACGTTGTGACCTATCTGGACCTGATTATCAATCTTTACACCAGGACCAATAATCGTAGCTTCTATTGCGCCTCTATCAATTGTTGAATTTGCACCAACCTCAACATTGTCACTAATTTTGACTGAGCCTATCTGGGGAATCTTTATCCATTGATCTTTTTCCTGTGCCAAGCCAAATCCGTCAGCACCTATCACAACACCAGGATGAAGAATAACGTTTTTTCCTAAAACAACATCATGACATAACGTTACATTTGCAACCAATGATGTATTTTCGCCAATCTCGACGTTATCTTCTATGACACAACCGGGGCCAATATATGATCCTGAACGGATTACAACATTATTGCCAACAACAACATTAGCTGATATTGATGCCGAATCATCAATACTACATTCTGAGCCAAATACTGCACTTTCATCAATATATTCGGGCAGTTCGGTGCTTGGGTAAAGATGGTTTGCAATCTTTGCATAGGCCAAATATGGCGTTTCGCTTACTAATGAGTTAGTAGGACAGTTTTTAAAATCATCCTCAGATAAAATAACTGCTGAGGCATTTGTTTGTGGTAATTGATGTGCGTAATGCCGATTAGACAAAAATGATATTTCCCCATCTTTCGCCAATTTCAAGGTATTTAAAGCGTTAATTATACAGCCTGCATCCCCTTCTAATCTTGCTCCGCTTATTTGTGATAATTCTCCAAGGCTGGCTGGCATAAAAACATTACTCGCTATTTATTAAGTTATTCAGAAGCGCCATTAAGTACCTTTTTAAGGTATTCAATTACCAACCCGCTAATATCAGCTTT
>SMWN01000069.1 GCA_004356415.1 Gammaproteobacteria bacterium | reverse complement strand
TCAGCTGTATTTTTGTCCGCAAGCAAATTCAAAGGCACCATGGCAAACTGACTACTGGCGCCCCCCTGCAAAAAGAGCACCTTGTAGTTGTCAGGAATATCCAAGATCTCCCTGAAGTCTGCCTCTGTCTGTGTAGCAATTGACATAAATTCATCACTACGATGACTCATCTCCATCAGCGACATCCCAGTACCATGCCAATCAAGAAATTCTGCTCTCGCAAGTTGCATGATTTCCCTTGGTAACATGGCAGGGCCTGCGCCAAAGTTATAAACCAGCCCTGAATAATTCTCCTGCGTGTCCACTGCCTTTAAGATGTTCATCTTCTGTTTCATTATTCTTTTTCTTCGTCTTCGCCTACCCATTCTTTATCAACCAAGCCTTTTTCAGGATCTTTATATTCAACAACTCGCTCCAGGCTCACCAAGTGCTCTTCTCCTCCCAGTTTAACCAGCGTTACACCTTGTGTGTTTCTTCCCAATACTGAAACATCCTTCACGGGTGTACGAATCAAAGTACCTTGATCACTGATGAGCATGATCTCATCATCATCATCGACAGCAACAGCACCAATTACATCACCATTACGCTCCGTTGTCTGAATGGAAATAACACCCAGGCCACCCCTGCCTTTTACCGCATAATCCGTCATTGCGGTTCGTTTGCCAAAACCATTCTCAGTGACGGTCAGCACAGAACTCTCTTCCGATTTAACAACAATTAATGAATTCACCTTCTGGCCTTCTGCTAATCGAATACCACGAACGCCCCGGGCTGTTCGTCCCATGGCCCTCACTTTACTTTCCTTAAAGCGTACGGCTTTACCTGCATTATTGAACAACATGATGTCATGATGTCCATCAGTGACTTCAACACCAATCAACTGGTTACCATCCACCAGTTCAATTGCTCTTAATCCACTGGGCCGTGGACGAGAAAAATCTGTCAGCTTGCATTTTTTGACTGTTCCATCAGCTGTCGCCATGAATATAAATTTATCTTCAACAAATTCACGTATAGGCAATACAGCATTGATCCGTTCACCCTCTTCCAATGGCAACAAATTAACAATAGGTTTGCCTCGTGCCAAACGACTGGCCTGGGGCAATTGATAGACCTTCAACCAGTACAGTTTCCCCCTACTGGAGAAACACAGGAGCGTATCGTGGGTACTAGCAACGAATAATTTGTCTATGAAATCCTCATCCTTCATATTCGTTGCTGACTTACCCTTACCGCCACGACGTTGTGATCGATAAGTATCAATCGGTTGAGATTTCGCGTAACCCGCATGAGAAAGCGTCACAACGACATCTTCCTCAGTGATGAGATCTTCCATGCTTAAATCAAGCTGATCTTCAAGTATTTCAGTCCGTCGTTCATCACCATATCGATCTCGAATGTCTTCCAGTTCCTCTCTGATCACCTGCATGAGTCTTTCCGGTCGTGACAAGATATCCAGCAGATCGACAATAGCTTCCAGAATTTGACCATATTCCTTAAAGATTTTTTCCTGTTCCAGTCCGGTCAATCTTTGTAATTTGAGATCCAGAATCGCCTGTGCCTGGACTTCAGAGAGTCGATACCCCCCTTCCACCAGACCAAATTCATCAGGCAAATCTTCCGGTCGTGACGCGTTTGAATCTGCCCGCTCCAGCATCTTGACTACAACACCAGATTCCCACATTGGTTCTAATAACGCCTGTTTAGCCTCTGCAGGCGTGGATGATGCCTTGATTAATGCGATAATTTGATCGATGTTCGCCAATGAAACAGCAAGGCCTTCTAAGATATGTGCACGTGCTCTTGATTTACGTAAATCATAACGTGTACGACGAGTAACAATTTCGCGACGATGACGAATAAACGCCTCAAGTAATTGCTTCAAACCCAACAACCGCGGCTGACCATTCTCCAGGGCGACAATATTGATACCAAACACGTTCTGCATTTGCGTATGTTGATAAAGATTATTCAATAACACATCGGGGACTTCACCTTTGCGCAGATCGATGACCATACGCATACCATCTTTATCCGATTCATCACGCAATTCCCTAACACCACTGATTTTTTTATCCTTCACAAGTTCAGCAATTTTTTCCATCAAGCGTGCTTTATTTACCTGATAAGGTAATTCCGTAACGATAATACTGTGCATGCCCTTCTCATCATCAGACTCAATGTGAGTACGTGCACGCATATAAATTTTGCCACGACCTGTTTCGTATGCCTCACGAATACCTTTTGAACCATTAATAAACCCCGCCGTAGGGAAGTCCGGACCGGGAATAAACTGCATCAGCTCAGCAATTGTCAGCTCAGTATTGCTAATTAATGCGATAGTGGCATTAATAACTTCAGTTAAATTGTGCGGTGGAATATTGGTTGCCATACCCACTGCGATACCACTGGAACCATTGACGAGTAAATTAGGGATACGCGCAGGGAGAACGGTGGGTTCGTGTTCGGAGCCATCATAATTCGGGACGAAATCAACAGTTTCTTTATCCAGATCTTCCAGTAATTCATGTGCAATACGTGTCATACGGACTTCCGTATAACGCATGGCGGCGGGTGAATCACCGTCGACCGAGCCAAAATTTCCCTGGCCATCGACCAGTACATAACGCAATGAAAATGGCTGTGCCATACGTACCATGGTGTCATACACCGCAGTGTCACCATGAGGGTGGTATTTACCGATCACATCACCAACGATACGGGCTGATTTTTTATAGGATTTGTTCCAGTCATTACCCATCACATTCATGGCATACAGGACACGACGATGTACAGGTTTCAGACCATCTCGGACATCCGGTAGAGCCCTTCCCACGATCACGCTCATGGCGTAATCCATGTAGGATTGTCTCATTTCGTCTTCAATATTGACGGGGTTTACGGAACGCGCTATTTGACTCTCAGTCATACAAGATCAGGGCTTGATTATGGAAGAATCCGCCCTTGTTTTCCTCATTCACAAAGGGCAAAATAGTATCACATTCAGCCACTTCTCCGTAGAAAAAAAGTGGTAAAAAAACAGATTATTTTCAAATAAATAGCGACCTTGCCGTGAATGATTTTTTAGCGCATGGCACGTTGTACCTTGTTGCTATCAGGGGCTTCAATCACGCCTTTTTCAGTCACGATATAGTCAATCAAAGCAGCCGGCGTAATATCAAAGACAGGATTCCATGCTGAGACATTCTCTGGTGCTATTTTAACGCTTGAAAAGTTCAAAATTTCATCTTTTGTTCTCTGTTCGATGGGAATCTCTTTTCCACTTCTGGCATTGAGATCAATGGTTGATGATGGTGCAACCACCATCATTCGAATACCATGATGTCGTGCTGTGACCGCATGCATATAGGTACCAATTTTATTACAGACATCGCCATTAGCTGCGATCCGGTCTGAGCCGACAATGACCCACTTTATAGCCCCTTGATTGTACAGATGACAAGCAGCACTATCCGTCAAAAGAGTTGTTGGAATATTGTCTTGTTGCAGTTCCCATGCAGTCAATCTCGCACCTTGTAACCACGGACGCGTTTCGCAAACAAACACGGAGGATATCTTGCCTTGCATATGTGCGGTTCGGATAACACCCAGAGCTGTTCCGTAGCCGCCAGTCGCCAGCGCACCTGCATTACAATGGGTCAATACCTGACATTCATCTTCAATTAATCCTGCACCCAGTTCGCCCATACGAATATTGGCTGCAATATCTTCATCATGGATAGATTTTGCTTCTGCCAATAGAGCAGGTTCTGGGTTCCCCTCAATCGACACAAATAAACCCCTCATCCTGTCAATTGCCCATTGCAGATTAACTGCCGTCGGCCTGCTTGCAATGAGCAAGGCGAGATTTTCTTCAATAATATCTCGCCAATTCTCCGGGGATTGAGCATAGGCATCTCTGGCCGCGAGCACGACCCCGTACGCGGCGGTAATGCCAATCGCAGGGGCACCTCGAACAACCATGTTAGTTATCGCCTCGGAGAGTGTGCGAGCACTGTCATAATGAATCACCTGTAATTCGTGTGGCAATAGTCGCTGGTCAATCAAGCTTATTCCTTCTGACTTCCATTCAACGGGGGTTAGCATGGTATGGTTTCCCGTTGCAGGGAAATTGTTCTGCGGGGGTTCGAACAAATCTTTCGATGACAATTAAGGTCTCCCTATCGAGTTTTTTCTCGTACAATTCATATCCTAAGGTCACTGACTATGGTAACAGGATGAATATCGACACGCTGATCAATGCGCGATGGGTTATTCCAGTAGATCCTGCAAATAGCAATAAGGGAAATAATATACTGGAACATCATTCGCTTGCCATCGATGATGGCGAGATACTTGCCATTTTACCGACTGAAGAAGCACAAAATAAATATTCTGCTTTCGATGAATATCATCTTGGAAGCCACGCAGTGATGCCTGGTTTCATTAATTGTCACACGCATGCGGCAATGACCCTTTTCCGTGGTCTGGCCGACGACCTGCCCCTGATGGAATGGCTAAACGAATACATCTGGCCTGCAGAGCAACAGTGGATCGGTCCTGAGTTTGTCAACGATGGATCACGACATGCCATCACTGAGATGATCCGGGGCGGCACCACCTGCTTTAGCGACATGTATTTCTTCCCAGATCAAGTTGCGGAAGTTGCCGTAGAAACCGGTATTCGTGCAGTGATTGGTTTAATCCTGATCGATTTTCCCACGGCATGGGCAAAAGACGCCGATGAATATCTCGTCAAAGGTGAACAGATCCACGATAAATATCGACACAATTCGCTCGTTCACACAGCCTTTGCACCTCATGCGCCCTATACCGTTTCAGATGGGTCGCTACAACGCATCAATACATTGGCCGAAGAACTTGATATCCCTATTCATATGCATATCCATGAAACGGTAGATGAAATCAACCAAAGTGAAGAGCAACATGGTAAACGTTCATTAAAACGACTCCACGATCTCGGATTACTCAGTCCGCGTCTGATAGCAGTGCACATGACACAATTGACGGAAGAAGAAATTGCACTGATCAGCACACAGGGTGTGCATATCGTCCATTGTCCAGAATCCAATTTAAAGTTGGCTAGTGGTTTTTGCCCTGTCAGTGAATTACTGCAACAAGATATCAATGTCGCATTAGGCACCGATAGCGCCGCCAGTAATAATGACCTAGATATGCTGGGTGAAATGCGGACGGCAGCCTTATTAGCCAAAGGAATCACTGGCAATAGCAGTGTATTACCCGCACATCAGGCGCTGGAGATGGCAACAATTAATGGGGCCAAAGCACTGGGCATTGATCACATCACCGGCTCATTAACAAAAGGCAAGGCCGCTGATGTTATTGCGATTGATCTTGATACTATCGAATCCCAGCCACTTTATGATCCCGTCTCGCACCTCGTCTATGCAGCCAATCGCAACCAGATTACTGACGTCTGGGTGGCTGGAAAACAACTCTTGAAAAATCGAACACTGACAACCATTAATGAAAACATCGTGTTAAGCAGATCACGAGACTGGCAAGAAAAAATTAATGCCGGGAAAATCAATAACTGAACATAACAACAAGGCTATTAAACAGACTTTTTTTCGTTTGTACTTCTACGTTTGTGCATCACCATTTAAAGATAAACTATCCCCCAACAGAAATAATCCAAGCCCACGAATAAAAGGTCTATTGTTGAAACTCAATCTATCATCAATTTTGCTGCTGGGTATCGCCCTTGGTGCATGTACATCTCTGCAACAACCCATTATGCAACATGCAGCGGATTCCAATTTTAAAGAATTGAAAACTTGCACATCTTTTATCTCAGACATCGAAACAACCATAAGAACAGCAAACGTTATCGATGCTGAGGCCAGACGAATTCCTGGTTACCCCTATCTGCGTACGAATCGTTTTCTTTCAGATTTCCGCCATGAGAAGCTATCTAACCGGGCTTTTGCCCACTGGGTAAATCATCTCCTCACCTTGGGGTTGGATGGATGGCGGATCGAACTAGCCAATTTACCGCACACAGCCAAGGACCAATTGGCAAAGCTGGCCAATCAAATTAACCGTTCTCAAATTAAAGCCTCCGGGATGGGTGTCGACGAAGCATTGCAATATTGCTCGAATATTCTGAAAGCAGTCGATCTTGATGAACCAGATGAGCAGCAAAATTTAAAATTAAAAGCGACCACCCCTGATGAATATAATACCTGGCAACGAGTGCTTGGACTTTATCCCATCACAGCCCTGGTATTTCGTTCCGGAATCAGTCGCTGGCATAAAAATACCCGGCGCGTTTTTGCATTACCCTTAGGGAAATTACCCGTATCTGGCAGTTTGATCCAATACACTCCACCACCGGATTCGGTACAGCTGACATCATTGCAGGTTTCACAAATCATCAACAGTTCATTCAATAATGCATTGGGCATTCCTGAACCCGCAGATGAGGATGTAAAGAGACTATTTGACAGTTTCGCACCAGTTTTTGAGATAGATGTCGTCACAAATGATGATCGAATTGGGACTGTGGAATGGGATAACAGCGGTCAAGCAGAAATTAACATTCACTCACCAAAGGTGTATCGGCATTTTTCGTATACGCGTATCGCCGAAAATATTTTATTGCAACTAAACTATACCATCTGGTTTCCTTCACGACCGAAGACATCATCTTTTGATTTGCTCGGTGGCCATCTGGATGGTATTACCTGGCGCGTAACTCTGCTCCCTAATGGTAATCCATGGCTATATGATACCATGCATAACTGTGGGTGTTATCATCTTGTTTTCCCAACAAGGGATGCAACAATAATTAAACAAACTCAAATTATCAATGAACCTGTTTTTATTCCACAAATTATTTCACCAGATATTACAAAAGGACCATTAGACTTTCAGTCGATCCTCAGACCCATCCTGCGTATTGCACATGGTTCTCACTATATTGAACGTGTCTATTTCGAATCTTCACGCTCGGTACAGGCCATAAACTATCAATATGCTGATAGTCGGGAACTGCGTTCATTAAAATTAGATGATGGAAATTACCGCAGTTTATATGGCCAGGATGGCATAATAAAAAGTAGCCAACGCAATGAACGTTATTTATTCTGGCCAATGGGTATCCCAAGCCCGGGCGCCATGCGGCAATGGGGACATCATGCAATTGCCTTTGTAGGACGACGCCACTTTGATGATGCCCGATTGTTTGAAGAATATTTCAGATATCCAGACATTGGAAATGATTAATGAATAGATATTTATCAAAAACAATATTAGTAGTGCTAAGTCAACTACCTGGCCCTTCCTTATGCGCAGATATTAATATCATCGAGGTCAGTCGAGAAAAAGGTCGGTACCACCTGCATACCAATACAATTGTGTACGCAAGAGTTGATAATGTTAGACGAATTATTACGGACTACGAAAATCTCACCTCAATAATTCCTAATCTAAAAGAAAGCAAGTTACTGAATAAATCAGAAAACGGACGAACCACCGTGAGTATGCTTACTAAAATGTGTGTATTCTTTCTATGCTACAAGATCAGACACGTCCAGACATTCCATCTTATAAAAAACGATATTCTATTTTCCCGTATCATTCCTGAAAAGAGCGATTTTAAGTCTGGCTGGATGCGTTGGGAAATTAAGGAAATGGATTCAGATAAGATGACTCCAGTCACACAAATAATACTGGATATCGAGGTAACTCCTGATTTTTTTATCCCCCCTTTGATCGGACCGTATCAATTCAAAAGAAAATTGCTTGGAGTTACACGCGCCACGATTAACAAACTGGAGGAAAAAGCAAAGACTAATTCTCCTGGCTAAAACGCAATGTCTTCCTGTATTCAGCATAAACCTTCTTACAGCGATCACCCAATTCTGAATCTTCATCAATGACATCCACATAAAACCGAATCAACCCACGCATACATCCCTCTACCCTGCCAGGGATTGTTGGCGGGTTTGAACTTTTTTCTATTTTGCTGAGATACTTTAAAAGAAACCACTCTGTAGATTGATAATCAGGATTTTGTGCCTGAATCGCCCTGATATGTTCGATCACATAAATCCGAAAATTACCGAAGTAGATTTCTTTCATATCTAATCAGAATGATAAAAAAAATAATGGACTATCCGAACAAAAACTCCTGTGAAGTAAATTCAGGAAAAATTACTTCTCACAACAAATACAATTCCTACCGCTGTTTTTGGCCTTATAAAGTGCACCATCTGCAGCTTTGAATATATCCTCATAGAAAGCATCAGGTTTCGCTTGGGTCACGCCAATTGAAATCGTCACAGAAGGCAAGTCTTCAAGCCGGTTACCTATAATTTCTGTTTTCTCAACTTCATCCTTGATTCTTTCTGCAATACCTTCACTGGTTGCAAGATCAGTATCAGGCAACAGAATGACGAATTCTTCACCACCAAATCTACCCAGCATATCACTTGGACGAATGCTGATTCTTATGGCCTCTGCGACTGCTTTCAAGCATGCATCTCCCGCCAAATGTCCATTGTCATCATTATATTTTTTAAAATGATCAATATCGAGCATCATCAGACATGATGGCATTTTTTCTGCGACACAGGCCTCTAATGCTCGCGGAAGATTAATATCAATCCATCGTCGATTATGCAACCGCGTCAGCGCATCAACATTCGCCTTATTTTCATAATGCTGTTGAATCCTACGACTATTTGACATGGTAAAATTACTTATACGCATGCGGCTTGAAGTTAAATGAAGAAAGTTTTTAGCAAACCCTTCACAATGATCAATCATGTCCCAGACCATCTCACCGCTCATTTTTAAGATTCTTGAATCATCCGCCGCGACAACATAGGCTGATGGTGTGCCTGCATCAAACAGTGACATCTCCCCCGCACATTCACCAACATTGATTGTTGCAATCAGGTCAGAATTGGGTGAATCCAGATGAACTGATAATAAGCCACTCAACACAACGAATAGATCACTATTCTCAGAACGCGGCGAGAGCAATATCTCGCCTTTGAGCAGTATATGATGTTCCACATGATCTAGATATTTTCTGGCAGTTGGAATATCAAGGCCCTGGAAAAGGCTTAAATTGTACAGTGCTTCTGTATCTAGCGTACTGTCATCTTCCAGCATGATTCATTCCCATAATAGAATATTTCTTACTTGAGTCCTTATTCTAGTATCAACATAGGCCTAGATGCATCTATATTCTATCAGAATCTATTGTTTTTCACTTATGGGGTTGCCCCACCGGTTCACGATGTTGCAGAATAATTCCGCCGTTTTTTCAGTGTCATAACGTGCCGAGTGGGCCTGTTCAGGATCCCAATGGATGCCAGCAGCAATGGCCGCGCGAGACAATACTGTTTGGCCATAGACAAGACCGCCCAGTGTTGCCGTATCAAATGTGCTAAACGGATGAAACGGATTTCGTTTGATGCCTGACCGTTCGACCGCCGCATTGATAAAGCCCAGATCGAATGAGGGATTATGACCAACAAGAATGGCCCGTTTACAGCCGTAGGCCTTCATTCGTTGTCGTACAGTCTTGAAAATATCCTGTAGCGCTTCCTTTTCAGGCACAGCAATTTGCTTACGAAAAGGATGTTCAGGATTGATGCCAGTAAATTCCAATGCGGCCAGCTCCAGATTGGCACCCTCAAATGGCTCAACGTGTCTTGATAGGCATTCATCCATTGTCCAGAAACCACTTTCATCGATTGAGAAGGTTGTTACCGCTACCTCCAGCAACGCATCGGTCGCTGAATTGAACCCCCCGGTCTCGACATCCACAGCGACCGGGTAATAACCCCGAAACCGATTAGAGACAATTTCTTTTTGTTTCTCGCTAACTTTTTTCACTCTAACTTCTTTCTGGCTGATTATTGTTTCATCTTCCATTGACAATGCTCTCCTGCTCGAAATGGGATGATTACTGACTCTCCGAATGCAAGCGTTTCAGGTATCTGCCATGGCTTCTTTTCCAGGGTGATTGTGCCTTCATTTCTTGGCAGCCCATAAAAATCTGCACCATGATGACTTGCAAAGGCCTCTAATTTATCCAGACAAGCTGACTTCTCAAAGACCTCGGCATAAAACTCAATGGCATTGTGAGCAGAATAAATTCCCGCACATCCACAGGCTGATTCTTTCGCCTCCCTCGCATGAGGGGCACTGTCCGTCCCAAGAAAGAATTTTGGACTGCCACTGATCGCTGCGTCGACAACAGCACGTCGATGTACTTCTGCCTTTAATACAGGCATACAATAATGGTGCGGTCGAATACCACCGATAAATAATGCATTACGATTTAATAAGAGATGTTGCGGCGTAATGGTTGCGGCCAAGCTATCAGGACCTTCATTGACAAAATCTACGGCATCTTTCGTGGTGATATGTTCAAAGACAATACGTAATTCTGGAATATTCTCCATGAGTGGGCACAATAGTCGCTCGATAAAGATCGCTTCCCGATCAAATATATCAACATCTGGACTCGTCACTTCGCCATGAACCAGTAAAGGTAAATTTTGTTTTGCCATTGCTTCCAGGACTGGATATACCTTATCAATGACGGTAACGCCGCTTGCAGAATTTGTTGTTGCACCCGCAGGATAATATTTCACAGCATGAATAGAACCACTTTGTTTTGCCTGTCTAATTTCCTCTACCGACGTTGTTTCTGTCAGATAAAGTGTCATTAGCGGTTTAAAATCACCCTTTTCCTGAATATGCTCGGGCAAACTTTCAATAATTCGTCTTCGATATTCCGATGCCTGCCCGGTTGAGACCACAGGTGACTCGAGATTGGGCATGATAATCGCACGCGCAAACTGCCGAGCAGTATCGGCTAATACATCACGCATCAGCACACCATCTCTGAGATGTAAATGCATATCGTCGGGTCTCGTCAGGGTCAATGTTTTCATGTTTTTTAAGGTATCATATGCGATATCTTTTGTCTGATATTGTGCGGATGCCTTAATCCTAGAAATCTCAGTTGACCGCTTTAGAACTTAATGAAATGTTTGATAAATTTATTGTTGCTCGCGATTTTCCAATTCACCGATTAGGTGAAATACGCTACAGGTATTTTAAATGAACCTGAGCGCGCTTTCCTGCGTTGCAAAACTTGCGAATAGCTTGGCTATTCGCTGCGTTTCGCGCCTTGTTAAGCAGACTCAGATTTACCCAAAATCTCTGCCCAACTGAGGTTTCTAGGATAATGCAATATAGACGACTGGGTCGAACGGATATTAATGTAAGTTTGATATGCCTTGGCACCATGACCTGGGGCGAACAAAACACCGAAGCCGAAGCAATTGAACAACTGGATTACGCCATTGATCAAGGCATTAACTTTATTGATACCGCAGAGCTTTATCCTGTCGCGCCGATGGAGGAAACACAGGGAAGAACGGAAACCTATCTTGGACACTGGCTGAACAAACGAAAAGATCGTGATAAGTTAATTATCGCATCAAAAGTTTGTGCTACTGCAGACTGGATACCTTATCTGAGAAATGGAAATGCCCGGCTGGATAAACAAAATATTGAGGCCGCATTGAATGCTAGCTTAAAAAGATTACAAACGGATTATCTCGATCTTTACCAACCACACTGGCCAGAACGGGATACCAACTACTTTGGCAAACTGGGCTACCACCACGCGCCTGAAAAAAACGGTGTGCCTATCGAAGAAACACTCGAGGTGCTGAACGATTTGGTGCAATCAGGAAAGATAAGACATATTGGACTTTCCAATGAAACAGCCTGGGGTATTTCTGAATATTGTCGACTATCAGATCAGAAACAGTTTCCACGCATTGTCTCAATACAAAACCCCTACAATCTATTAAACCGTAGTTATGAAATTGGCATGTCGGAATTTGCTCATCGTGAAGATGTCGGACTCCTGGCCTATTCGCCGATGGCATTTGGTGTGTTAAGTGGGAAATATCTCAATGACGCAAAACCCGAGGGTGCACGAATTACATTGTTTGAACGATTTTCTAGATATACCAATGAAATTGGTATTGCTTGCACAGAAGCCTACGTCAATCTTGCAAAAGCGAGTGGTCTGGATCCGGCGCAAATGGCATTGGCTTTTGTCAATACACGTCCATTTCTGACCAGCAACATTATTGGGGCAACAAATATGACGCAATTAAGATCAAATATTGCGAGTCTTGATATTAATCTTTCGAAAGATGTTTTGCGCGAAATTGAAAATATCCATCACCAGCAAGCAAATCCGTGCCCATAAACAACAAAAAGCTTATACCCAAACTACTTGAAAATGCAGGTTTCAGTAAAACGAGAAGCAAGCATACTCAAGGCATAAAGCCGAAGAACTAGTCATTTATATCCATGGATGGATTGTATGCAGAAAATGCATCGTTACAGGGATGTAACTTAGTAGAGCAATGCAGGAGCAATTACCGAGGAGCAATTTTCTGTCTAGTTCAAGGTTTTAAAACGAAGAAGATGGTTGCTTCTCGTCTTGCCCTGCGAGAGCTCAGGTAGAAAGCCAGTGCCGCGTTGCCTACATGGATTTAGGTAAGGGGCGTGAGCTGGGAGCGGAAGCTTCACAACTCTTATGAAGGACTAGTCATTCACTGCGAGTTGTGCCTTGCCTACATGGATGTAGGTACTTAGGTTACGTCTGGAACAAGTAACCTGTGCTCTGATTTTCTAGCTAAACTCTGGAGCCTGCATTTCCAGGTAGTTTGGGTATAGAATACCCTTCCGAAACTCATTTAGCTGATTGACCTTGTAGGAAGCTTACTAATGAATTTGACTCCCCTGACCGCAATTTCGCCACTCGATGGCCGCTATGGCGATAAAACTGCTGAACTAAAGCCAATATTCAGTGAATACGGCTTAATGCGCTTCCGTGTTCAGGTAGAGATCCGTTGGTTACAGGCCCTGGCTAATCAGCCTGATATCGAGGAAGTCCCATCCTTAACTGATGAAGCCAATACTTTGCTCAATGGAATCACCGACAATTTTTCTGAAACGGATGCATTACGTATTAAGGAGATTGAAAGTACCACCAACCATGATGTCAAAGCGGTTGAGTATTTCATCAAGGAAAAAATTACAGGAAATAAAGAACTGGAAGCAGTTTCTGAATTTATTCATTTTGCCTGTACTTCGGAGGATATTAATAATCTAAGCCATGCCCTGATGCTCAAGGAGGGCCATGTGCGTGTCATGCATCCCGCGCTTGGCGATATTATTAATGCCATCACAGCACTCACTGTGAAGTATGCTGATCAGCCCATGCTGGCGAGGACCCATGGACAAACAGCATCACCCACAACGATGGGAAAAGAAATGGGCGTATTCGTACATCGTCTTAGTCGCCAGTTAAAACAAATTGATGAAATCAATTTCCTGGGCAAAATGAATGGTGCAGTAGGTAATTTCAATGCGCATTTATCTGCGTACCCGGATGTTGACTGGCCTGCTTTAGCAAAAAGTTTTGTAGAAAATCTGGGGCTTCAATGGAACCCGCATACCACGCAAATAGAGTCCCACGATTACATGGCTGAATATTTTCAGGCAATGAGCAGATTCAATACCATCCTTATCGACTTTTGCCGTGATGTATGGGGTTATGTTTCGCTTGGTTATTTCAAACAAAAGACCATTAAGGGAGAAATCGGCTCTTCAACAATGCCGCATAAAGTCAATCCCATCGACTTTGAAAATGCCGAGGGGAATCTTGGGCTATCAAATTGCATACTGACTAACCTGGCTGAGAAACTACCAGTTTCACGGTGGCAAAGAGATTTAACTGACTCAACAACCATCCGTAATAATGGCACCGGGATCGCCTATGCATTATTGGCCTATAAATCCTGTTTGAAAGGTATCTCCAAGCTTGAAACAGACCCGGATGTGATTGCCAATGATCTGGATAATGCCTGGGAAGTACTGGCAGAGCCGGTACAAACCGTGATGCGTCGATACGGCATTGAAAAACCTTACGAGAAATTGAAGGATCTCACGTGTGGCCAATCTATCAATGCAGAAATGCTGCATCAATTTATCAATTCACTGGAGATCCCTGAAACAGAAAAAAAACGTTTACTGGATTTAACACCGGCTGATTATATTGGCAATGCATCTCAACAAGCAAAAATGTTTTTAGATAAATAATAAAGTTATTGAATATGGTCGATATTGAAGATTATAGACTTGGTGAGACAGACGAATTATTGCAGTTCGAAACACGCGCTGAAAATAGTCTGGCCGCCAATCATATGGCAAAGCAATGTCAAAGAACCCTGAATATCATCAGTAGAAAACTGGATCCTGTAGTCTTCGATACAGAAGAGTTTGCCGATGCGGTCAAATATCTTGCAATTCGCCATCGAAGGGCGAAGATTCAAATTATCGTTTTCGAAACGGACACCATCGTAAAACGTGGACATCGCCTGCTTAAATTATCCGGCAAATTAAGCTCCTTTATCGAGTTACGAAAGGCACATTATTCTTTTGATGCTTATAACGAGTGTCTGATGGTGGCAGATGCGACTGGCTATATTCACAGGAAAAATGGTGAGCGCTACGAAGGAACATTAAACTTTAAAGACCGGCGGCATGCCAGAATTTCACTCAAACAATTTGCAGAAATGTGGGAATTGGCAACACCTGAT
>SMWN01000068.1 GCA_004356415.1 Gammaproteobacteria bacterium | reverse complement strand
AGCAGCAATTCCTGAGCCTGTACTTCAGAAGGCGAAACAGGAACTACTTAACTGGGGGGAGATCGGTGCCTCGATTATGGAAATGAGTCATCGCAGCGATGCCTTCCTGCAAATCGCCAGGGATGCCGAGCAGGGTCTGCGTGATCTGATGCATATTCCTGACAACTACAAGGTGCTGTTTCTGCAGGGCGGTGCAAGCACCCAGTTCGCCGTTATCCCCATGAATCTATTGCGCGGTAAGACCAGGGCAGACTATGTCCGCACCGGGATCTGGTCGCACAAGGCCGTGGATCAGGCAATGCCCTTTTGCCAGGTTAATGTGGCCGCAGATACCATGGATAAGGGTTACAATTACATCCCCGATTTTGATTCATGGAAACTTGATCCGGAGGCAGCTTATTTTCACTACACACCGAATGAAACCGTCGGTGGTGTGGAATTCAATTTCATTCCGGATACCGGCGATGTGCCTGTCGTCGCAGACATGTCTTCCAATATCCTGTCACGACCCATTGACGTTTCAAAGTTCGGATTGATCTATGCCGGTGCCCAGAAAAACATTGGGCCTTCTGGTCTCACAATCGTTATCGTACACGAGGATTTGATCGGGAATGCTATATCCTATACTCCAACGCCGTTCGATTATGCAGTACAGGCGAAAGACGGTTCGCTCTATAACACGCCACCCACTTTTGCCTGGTACCTGACCGGGCTGGTATTCAAGTGGTTAAAAGAGCAGGGTGGGCCAGAGGCCATTGCTGAGATCAATGAACGTAAGGCGAAAAAACTCTATGCTGCCATTGATGCCACTGATTTTTACTATAATGATGTTAAACCCGATTGCCGTTCCTGGATGAATATCCCATTTCAACTAAAAGAAAAAACTATGGACCAGACATTTATATTAGAGGCGGCAGAAAATGGATTGTTAAATTTGAACGGATTTCGCTCCGTAGGCGGTATGCGTGCCAGCATCTATAACGCCGTCCCGGAAGAAGCCGTCGATGCATTGGTCGCATTTATGGCAGAGTTTGAAAAGAAGTATGGGTAATTAATGACGCATTTGCATTTATATCTCGTTGTTGAAATTCAATGGACAATTTAGACAAGATCATTGCTGAATCAAGGCGAACCGCGGAGACAAGAGGGCATTCTTATCGTGAGCAAGCACTCAAGATGTTTCCCTGGATATGTGGGAAATGTAAACGGGAATTCACCCGAGAAAACATTATCGAACTTACGGTTCATCACAAAGATCATAACCACGACTATAATCCACCCGATGGCAGTAATTGGGAATTATTATGTGTCTATTGCCATGATCATGAACATCAGAAATATGATGTACATGGAGTACAAATGCCGCGGAGATATGGACATCAAGGAGCGGCCAATACTGGTAGTTCGACGATTAGTGCAAGTAATGAACTTGAACGAGAGCGTGTAACCGGGAAGCCATTTGCGAAATTGAAAGAGTTACTAAAAAAATGAATAGATTTCGCCCCGGCCACACTCAAAATCACTGCTAGTCTTATTCAATATGAGTATTACGATTCTTATAAAAAGCTCCAGTCAGTCTGAGCCTCGTTCTGTGCAGGTAACGCAAGATGAGTCTGGCTTGTCTTTTTTGTGTGATTGTCCAGCAGGGATCAGAGGACGGATATGTAAACATAAAAGAGCATTGGTATCAGCCGATGAATCTATGCTCTATGACGAAGATCAAAAAGATAGTTTTCAGAAACTCATGGATTGGGTTAATGCATCCAGTTATCCGGATTTAATGAAAGCGTTAAAGGCAGCGGAAAACGATCTGGAATTAGCCAATGGAAGAGCAAGAGATATTAAAGAGACAATTACTCGTGCAATGAAAGAAGGGCTGAAGTAAATAATTGAATAGGGGGAGGGGATGATTTTACCGACTGTTTACCTAATTTATATTTTTATATATAAAAATATTTTTCGGGTAATGGTGTCGAATTTGAATCAATGAGTCTTGTAACAATTGAATGATGGTGTCTTCCTTTAGTTTCCCATAGCTCGTGCCCAATAGAGGCATGGCCAATGTTTTTAACTTGTAGTATTCGCATTGTTTCAGAATATTTTGTATTGCTTCTTTAATCCATGATACTTCGCTAATGGGTGTGTGCTCGACATCGAAAATTATGGCAATAAGACGTTTTGGTCTGGATTGTTTAACGATGACACTGCCCGGTATTTTACGTATCCGCTGTTCCATCTTTTTTACCAAGTCAGGAAAACTTTCAATCGTTTCTAAGATGACGGGTGACTTGCCTAATAGCAGGTAGGTATCCTGTTCTTCGACAACGGCGTCGACCTGTAACAAGGCCGGATCAGCTTCTGTGAACTGTATGATGGTGTTGCCAGCGATATGGTCCAGCTGTGTAAGTATGTTTCCCATAATCAATGAAGCATAGCAGTAAAAGAGAACAAATTTTACTGTGCTCGTGCTTATCGTTACCATGAAGTATTCTGAATGGAACGGTCATCGGCAGCAGTTACCGAGGACCTGACAATAACTAATTATACGATTTACTATTAGAAATCCAGGTCTATCCAATGTCATCAACACTTCAGGAAAGTCTCGCCGATCAGGACAAACATATCACCGTTCTTACTGGTGCGGGAATCTCTGCAGAAAGCGGGATACCCATCTTTCGTGGTCCTGAAGGTTACTGGACTGTCGGCTCAAAAGAGTATCATCCTGAAGAAATGGCAACCTATGCCATGTTCACTAAACATCCTGATGAAGTATGGAAATGGTATTTATATCGATTGAGTGTCTGCAGTAGTGCAAAACCCAATAAAGGACACATGGCACTGGTAGAAATGGAACGACGTCTTCAGGACAGGTTCACACTCATTACCCAGAATGTTGATAATTTGCATATCCGTGCAGGAAACAGTCCAGAGAGGACGTATCAGATACACGGTAATGTATTTTTTATGCGCTGTGTAAATGAGTGTAAAGAAAGTATCTATCCTCTGCCAATGGAAATATTACCTCGAGATAAAGACCAGAATCTATCAAGTGACGATAAAAAAATATTGTCCTGTCCTGACTGTAACGCAGGGACTCGACCACATGTTCTGTGGTTTGACGAAAGTTATGATGAACATTATTTTAAATTTGAGAGTGCGATGGCTGTTGCTGCAAATACTGATATTCTGATTATTACTGGTACATCCGGTACAACCGCCTTGCCAAATCATATCGCGGATATCGTGTATCAAAATAACAGAACCATCATTGATATTAATATCGAGCAAAGTCCTTTTACTGGACTGGCCGTAAATAGCGTGAACGGCGATTTTTTAAACATGACATGCTCAAAGGGTCTCGCCAAAATACTGATGATTATGAAAGATTGATCCTTATTTTGAGCTTAATATCTAACTCGCTGTGCTTTGATGATGTGGTGCCAATATGAGGATGAGTGCTTGCGCGTGTTCGGCGGCTGTTCTGCCAAGATCAGTTAGATAGCCTCCATCGACTTGTGTGACGAGACCTTTTGCGAATAAGTTTTGTACGGCTTCGACGCGTGCCACACCTGCGTTTGAGTGCACTTTGATGCCTTGCTGGGTGGTCTCCAGGTTGTAGTGAATCAGTATTTCGATTTCAGCGATCTGTTCTTTAGAGAAGTGCATAGTTTCACCTTCAGCCATCGTCTGCTTTGCGCCATCGGGAACCTTAAATAGTACAAGAGATTTGGTGCGGATGTTATGCCCTGTAACAGACCTCTCGGCATATTACGCAGTTTTTTCACCGCTCGATCATTGCCCGGTCTTCGTACCCCAAGGGTTACCCAAAGGGTATAGTAATCTTTTCAATATCACCTTGAGGGGTGCAGGCTTCGTGCTCACCCCTCAAGGTGGTGCCAAGGTCCTCGTAGGCAGCCGAGGCCCTTGCGCATCATCTTAGTTTTCGTACTTTAAACTTGCGCCCTTTGATTTTTCCTCCGGATAGAATCTTCAAGGCTTGTTTGGCAATAGGCCGTTCCACTGCGACATAAGCAAGGATATCGAAAACATCAATTTTTCCGATTTGTTTGCCCGGCAGATTGGTATTTGCAGTCAAAGCGCCCAATATATCACCCGCGCGGATCTTGTTCTTACGACCCCCATTAATACACAGCGTGACCATTGGTGGACTCAGTCTGAAATTCTCCCGACTTTCAAGCGAAGATGGTTTATCAATACGGGCAGGACTATCTTGATATTCTTCTATCCTGATGACCTTAGGTGTTTCAGATGCCATAAACAAACTTAAGGCTAAGCCTTCATTACCCGCACGACCCGTGCGCCCGATACGGTGAATGTGTACTTCTGGATCGGGTGATAGCTCAAAGTTAATGACGGCCTGTAGATCTTTTATGTCCAGTCCACGTGCAGCGACATCTGTTGCAACCAGAATGGAGCTGCTTTTATTGGCAAACTGTAGTAATACCTGATCACGGTCTCTCTGTTCAAGATCACCATGCAAGGCCAGAGCATGGAAACCCTGTTGCCATAATGCATCAGCAAGTTCCTGGCATTGTTGTTTTCGATTACAAAACACCAGGCTGGATTCAGGTCGATAATGTTGTAACAGAGCAACGAGTGTTTTGGTCCTTTCGCTTTTTTGTATTTCATAGAAAACTTGTTTTATTTTTTTATTGCTATGCAAGCTTTCCACACGAACATCAACGGGATCGGTTTGAATGGCATGACTAATGTCTTTTATTTCTTCCGGGTAGGTGGCTGAAAATAGCAGGGTTTGTCTTTGGTGTGGCGTCATATCAATAATGCGCATGATGTCTTCATGAAAACCCATATCCAGCATGCGGTCGGCCTCATCCAGCACTAGCGTGTTTAATCTATCCAGTTTTAAAGTCTCTTTTCCCAGATGCTTCAATATTCGCCCCGGTGTACCGACCACGATATGTGGGTCATGTTCCAATGAGGCCAGCTGTGGGGCCATCGGTTTGCCACCACACAAAGTGAGAATCTTGGTGTTGGGTATTGCACGCGCCAGACGACGAATTTCATTGCTCACCTGATCGGCCAGTTCACGCGTCGGGCAAAGAACCAAGGCCTGTGTTTGATAAGTTCGTACCTCAAGTTTGTCTAGTAAGCCAATTCCAAAGGCAGCCGTTTTGCCACTACCGGTTTTAGCCTGTGCCAGTAAATCCTTACCTTTTAGAATATCGGGCAGGCTTTGTGCCTGTATTGGGGTCATGACCTGGTAATCCATTGACTGGAGATTGGCTAAAAACTCAGGCCCTAAGGGTAAGCGCGAGAAAGGAGTTGATGAGAAAGCAGTTGTTGTCACAGAGATTCAGTCTTTGTCGGGGTTTTGGGCAGGTGGCGCATGATAGCAGATTAAAAACCGGGTCTCGACTACAAGGGAGCCCGATGTTCGTACAGTCCTTTTCCCTGACTTCTTGATTTTTATTGTGTTTTTGGTCAAAAACCGGATACACTGTGCAGCGCTACATTCTATACTGGTTCTTGTCAGAAATATTTTTCAAGTTTTCACCTGTTGATTACCTCGTAAGATTTGTAACACTTTTAATTTTAATATTTAATGAGGTAATTATTATGACAACAGGAACCGTTAAATGGTTTAACGAATCCAAAGGCTACGGCTTTATTACACCTGAAGATGGCAGCAAGGACGTTTTTGTTCACTTCTCTGCTATCGCCAATGAAGGTTTCCGCACATTGGCCGAAGGCCAGCAAGTCACCTTCGATGTGGAAGAAGGAGCTAAAGGCCCGCAGGCACAAAACGTACAGGCCTAAGGTCTGTTAGTTTGATGTTTTGAGTAAACCCTGCGAAGTGTCGCGGGGTTTATTTTTTGTAATGCAATGACCGGAGTTTCAAAGTGAAGAAACTATTTGTTGGCAGTTTGCCGCCCACTACCACTGAAGAATCCCTGCTGGCTGTGTTTTCAGAATTTGGCACGGTACGTTCCATCAATCTCGTGAAAGATCTGTTTTCAGGTGATTGCAAAGGATTCGCCTTTCTCGAAATGGAAGGCCACCATGCCCGTGCGGCTATCGCCGGATTAGATGGTAAGTCGTTTGAGGGTAATTTCCTCAGGGTCAAATACGAAGAACCACGTAAAGGCCAGAAGGGCAGACGTCGCTGAAGTTTAACGTTGATGGGCGTTATCGATCAGTCCATCATTGATTGCCAGCAATATTCACGGAGTATACGTGACGCCCAGCAGCTAAATATCAATGTTCGTATTTAAATGAAAGGGCTACCCTACTGCGGTATGCAACTACCTTTCCTTCTTCAACCTTCATATCGAGCTTGGTTACTTCTGCAACACGAAGATTTTTCAGGGACTTGCTGGCAGTTTCAACTGCATTTCTGGCAGCATCTTCCCATGATGTCTCACTCGTTCCGATCAACTCGGTCACTCTGTATACGCTATCGGTCATTATTGCTCTCCTTATTTCTATTCCCACAGCCTGATGTAACTACGCTGATTAATTACTATCATGTTTGAGTATAGCAGATAGAAAATCTTCCTAAACTGCTTTCATTTAGTCTATTCTTAGTGATGGTGGTGCATACTAAATCTTGTTAGCACTATCAATAACTAAATGGGTTTTGATGTGTATGGATGGAGATGATGCGAAATAGTGAAAAAATAGGTATATCGCCGTTCAACTTTTTGTGCGTTGTGATTCTATTTTTAGCGGGCTTACTTTTCGCTAGCGCGGAACAGGAGAAGCGTGTTGCCGTGATACTTGAGGTCAATGACGCAATTGGTCCGGCGACGAGTGATTATATCCAACGTGGTCTGGGAAAGGCCGCAGACAAGGGGGCTGTGGTTGTTATTTTACGCCTGGATACTCCCGGTGGTCTGGATACCGCTATGCGCGATATTAATCGCGCCATCATTGCTTCACCAGTTCCGGTAATCGTATATGTTTCTCCTTCAGGTTCACGGGCCGCGAGTGCAGGTACGTACATGTTATATGCTTCGCATATCGCAGCCATGTCTCCGGCAACGAGTTTAGGGGCGGCAACACCGGTACAAATTGGTGGTGTGCCTGATATGAAACCGCCAATTCTACCTAAACAGGATAAGGAAGATGATGGTGAGGAAGGCCAAGATAAGGCAGAGGGATCTGCCGAAAAAGAGCCAGCGCCTGCAGTGGGCGATACCATGACAAAAAAGATCGTGAATGATGCCGTTGCCTATATCCGTAGTATGGCGGAGATGCGCGGGCGTAATGCTGATTGGGCAGAACGGGCTGTACGCGAGGCAGCGAGTCTTTCATCAGATGAAGCCCTGCAGCAGAATGTTATCGATGTTGTGGCGACAGATACGAATGACTTGCTTGCCAAGGTTGATGGATGGATGGTCAATATTAATGGTCGGGATGTCACTATTGAAACAAGTGGGCTTGAGATAGAAACTATTGAGCCGGACTGGCGTAATGAATTGCTTTCGGTTATCACCAATCCGAATATTGCCTATATCCTCATGTTGCTCGGTGTCTACGGTTTATTTTTCGAAATGGCCAATCCCGGTTATGTGTTACCCGGTGTCATTGGTGGGATTTGTATGTTGTTAGCCTTATATGCATTGCAGGTCTTACCAGTCAATTATGCAGGTTTGGCTCTAATGATCCTTGGCATTATATTTATGGTAGGGGAATTATTTGCGCCTAGTTTCGGTGCGCTGGGGATCGGTGGGATCATTGCCTTTGTTATGGGGTCCGTGATCTTATTCGATACCGAGGGGAGTGAGATCCAGGTTGCGATCCCGATCATCGTTGCGGTCTCTACTGTGAGTTCGATCTTTTTCCTGATCGTACTCAGGATGGTGTTCGCAGCACATAATAAACCGGTAGTTTCCGGTGTGGACGAGATGCTTGGCAGTATCGGCCAGGTACTGGAAGATTTTGAAAAGTCGGGCCGTATCCATATTCATGGTGAGACCTGGCAAGTGCAGTCACAATCACCATTTAGAAGCGGTGATCAAGTTAGAGTTGTTGCGATAGACGGATTGATTTTAAGCGTTGAACCTGTAAAGGAGGGTGCGACATGAACACTATGTTTTATATCATTATCGGCTTAATTATTATTTTGCCGATGATTTTCAAGGTCATGCGTGAGTATGAACGCGCTGTGGTATTTACGTTAGGTCGATTCACTTCGGTCAAGGGACCGGGTCTCATCATCGTCATTCCTTTTGTACAACAAATTGAGCGTGTCCAATTACGAACGGTGGTATTGGATGTCCCTAGCCAGGATGTGATCTCGCGAGATAATGTCTCGGTCAAGGTCAACGCTGTCGTTTATTTTCGCGTCATGGATCCGGAACGGGCCATCATTCAAGTAGAAAATTTTCTTATGGCCACGAGTCAATTAGCTCAGACAACATTACGTTCTGTCCTGGGGCAACATGAATTAGATGAAATACTGGCCGAGCGGGATAAGTTGAATAAAGATATCCAGGTGATACTGGATAAACAAACTGATGCCTGGGGCATTAAAGTCGCTAATGTTGAAATTAAACATGTTGATATCAATGAAAGTATGGTACGTGCTATTGCGAAACAGGCTGAGGCCGAGCGTGAGCGACGTGCCAAGGTTATTCATGCTGAGGGTGAATTACAGGCTTCGGAAAAACTGTTGCAGGCTGCTAATATATTGTCAAAAAATCCTCAAAGTATACAATTACGCTATCTGCAAACGTTAACTGAAATCGCAGGTGATAAAACTTCAACCATCGCCTTTCCTATTCCACTGGATCTGTTCAAGCCCTTATTAAATCTGTCTACGAAAGAATGATGAGCAAATGTTAAATATATTTCTATTACTCATTCGCAGGCTTACACAGCACAGGAGAGCGTTGCCTCTTAATTTTGACTAAACTGTCAGTAATCAGACAGGGACATTATTAATTCGTAATAATGGCTTAACACACCCTCGCCCAGTGGGATGCTGCCGAATAAACTGGGTACCTATGGCTAATCTAACTATAAGGTTCTACGGTGAGTTGAATGATTATCTGCCTCTATCAAGGCAGTGGGGGTCGTTTTTTGCAGAATACGGGGATCAAACTACATTTAATAGTTTAGTTTATTCAATCGGAGTACCGTCTTCAGAGATTGATCTGATCCTTGTAAATGGCGAAGCGGTGGGTTTTGATTATCTGTTACAAGAAAATGACTATATCAGTGTCTATCCATTGTTCAGGTCTGTTGATATTTCACCCATACACCTTATCAATCGTGGTTTTTTAGTTTAAGTCAAATCCATGAAGCCGCAGTCATTTATTTCCCCTCCGTGGCGGATCATACAGGCTGGCTGCGAGTCCAATTAACATGACGGCAATGATCACGTAAGCTTCTGGGTGACGTTGGCTGTAGGCATAGGACAAACTTGCAAATAATAAAAAACCTGTTGAAAAACAAAACACGATAGGTAGCCATGGATAGAAAGGCACTTTGTAACTTCCTTTCGTTACCGTTTGTTTACTTCGTAAGATAAATAACGCGATACCCACCATTAGAAAGAAGAACCAGTGTAGCGGTGCACTGAATACCACCAGTCGTTCAAAGGCATTCTCACTGTCACCCATTAAAATAACCAGGACCAATGTAATGATGGCTTGTAAAGTTAATGACCGTACAGGTGAATCTAGTTGCTGGCTCCAGTGTCCGAGCCATGAATAAAGTTGATGCTCCTGTCCCATGGCATAATAAACTCGGGCGTTGGTGAAGATCATGCCATTAATATTGCCAAGACAGGTAATACAGATTAAAAAACTGATTGCCATGGCCCCCGCCTCACCGAAGGAGAGACGAACGACGTCACTTGCAATCGATTGACTATTCATCATGCCATGTATTCCAAGCACATGTAGAAATGCAAGATTAATCGCGACATATATCAAGGTGACGAGGCAGATACTAATGATGAGTGAGCGCAGAATATTTTTTTGTGGTTCTAATACCTCAGCGGCAACATAGGAGATATTGCTCCAGCCACCATAGGTAAACAGCACCAGGATCATGGCCAGGTAGATATCAGTATCCTGAGGTGTGCTTCCCTGTCCGGTCGTTTCGTTGACGGGCACCACGAACAATAAACTAATCACAATGATCATTAATAAACCCAGAACCTTGACCAGGGTCAGCAGGTTCTGGATCCATTTTCCAGTCTGTACACCGTTAATATTGAGAATTGTTAATAGCATAATGGCTGCGACGGCATAGGCAATAAATTCGTTTCCATCTAGTTGAAGCGGCAATACTTGTTGAGCATAGCGTGCAAAGATAAATGCAATCGCGCCAATATTTGCTGGTTTAACCAACCAGAAGCCGGCCCAGGCAAACATGAAACCCGTCTTTCTGCCATAGGCACGTGTCAGGAATATATAATCACCACCTTCTTCCGGGTAGGTGGTGGCGAGCTCTGCATAACACAGTGCCCCAACCAGGGAAATGATGCCGCCTGTTATCCAGATGCCGATCAACCAAACGGGCTGTGCAAGTGATTTCGCAATCAGGGGTGTTGTTTCATAGATGCCGGCACCGATAACAATACCGATAATAATGGACAGGGAATCATAGAGTGTGAGTTGTTGTTTGGGACGCCCGGTGGTTGGCATAGCATTATTAAATGTCACAAGCCGAAAAATACTTCAGTATTTAATCGTTTTCATACATCTGTTCCATTTGACTCCAATTCCAGGTTTTTAATGGTTCTTTGTTTGATAAAGGAAACACTTGAACTGTCAGTTCCGGTAGTGTCAATATTGCACAAGTATGATTAAATTTTGTACTTCCTGGATTGATTATCAGGATATTCCCCAGCCTTTCTGCAAATACCTGATGGGTATGACCCACGATTAATACATCATAATCAAATTTCTCCAGGTTTTTACTCCATTGTGCTTTTCGATCGGGCATGATCTCTCCATGTTCATCCAATAATTTAATCCCCTTCATATTCGAGTCTGGCGGGCTGGCATGGACGATGTGGATCTGCTTTCCTTCTGCAGAAAAGTCCAGGGTTGCAGGTAATGTTGAAAAAAAGTCTTTTATCCACTTTTTTTCTTCAGGAACAGATGCGCTGAGATACCAGATATCATGGTTACCCGAGATTGTCTGGCATTTACTTTTAATCAATACCTCGACCGTTTGATCAAGTTCTTCCCCATATCCCGCGATGTCTCCGACACAGATAGTAGTATCGACATGGTTTTGTCGAAATAGTGTTAATGCTTCTCTGAGAGGCTCAACTGTTGCATGAACATCACTGATTAAACCAAGCTTCATCTAATTATTATAAAAGCAGGAGAAAAGGAGGACGATAGGAATCATAATGGATAATTATGCACTAAACTCTATTTGATAATTACTTATTTATTAAAAGGGGAAATCTTATGGCATATCGAGTTCGCAAGGTTAATTATTGTAAAATGACAGTTTCAAGTCGAGCGGGGCAGGCGGAAAAAGTGCTAAGAGTGATTGAGGAGGCAGGCATAGATATGTACGCCTTTAGTGGGTTTCCCACTAAAGCAGGAAAATCACAGGTTGATTTTGTCTCAGATGATACCGCTGCTATAAAGCGTCTTGCCAAGAAGTCCAGTTGGCGTCTGAGTAATACCAAAAAAGCATTTTTGGTGCAGGGCAATGATCAGATAGGGGCAATTCATAAGATATTTAAGAAGCTGGCTGATGAAAAAATTAACGTAACAGCGGCAGATGCCGTGGCAGCCAGCGGGGGTCGTTATGGGATGATTCTGTGGGTCAAACCAAAGGTCTACAATCGTGCAGCCCGAGTGCTAAAAGCCAAGTGAGCATCGGACATCAGGGCTAAAATCAAGGGGTAGACCACGTTTTAGAGGTGCAATTGATGAGTTAATCGTGGTCTCCGCACACTGGGT
>SMWN01000067.1 GCA_004356415.1 Gammaproteobacteria bacterium | reverse complement strand
TATCGAACGACCATATCGAAGACCACCATGACACGCGCATGACCAACATGACAGAAGTCATAAACCGTCATACCACAGACGTACATGCGCACTTTACCTGGCTCAATCGGTTTAAATTCTTCTTTTTTGCCCGTCAGGCTGTTAAAGATTTTCAGCATACAAATATTTCTCTCATAACGATACTAAAGTGGCGCGCATGTTAACACGCGCTGATTTTTTTGCTCCTACAAAACCGGCATACCGTCCATCCTGCACACAAAGCCAGTCAACTTACAATTTAGCAGGCATCTCTTATAAAGCTCTCAGGTATTTTATAGCTGCGAGACAAGCAGCTTTATCATACACTTCCACTTGTCATACGATTGATATCAAAATAATAGGGTGGCTCTATTAATTTGGATTTTTGTTCGAGTTTAAGGCGGGTGGGTTTCGAGAACCGCAGTGTATAACCATACATGAGGATCGCAGAACCCCATCCAACGCAAAAATCGGGCAAAAAGGCAATGAATAGAGGTACTCTGGGGGAAAAACAATGAAAGTCCGACTTAATACCAGCCTCGGTGAAATCGTCCTGGCACTGAACGAAAAGAAAGCCCCGATCACTGTTGAGAATTTTGTCTCCTATGTAAAAAGTGGACATTATAACGAGACTATTTTTCATCGTGTCATCTATGACTTCATGATTCAGGGTGGCGGGATGGATGCAGACATGAATGAAAAACCAACAAATGCCTGCATTAAAAATGAAGCGAATAATGGACTTGGCAATTTAAGTGGCACCATAGCCATGGCCAGAAAGCCAGGCCCACACTCTGCCCGTGCCCAGTTTTTTATCAACACTAATGATAATGCTTCTCTGAATTTCAGCTCGGAAACGGATGATGGTTGGGGTTATTGTGTATTTGGGGAGGTTGTTGAAGGTAGCGAAACAGTCGATAAGATAGAAGATACAAAGACGACCAGCAAAGCGGGACATCAGGACGTACCTGAAGAACCTATTTTCATTATCAGTGCTGAAGTCATTGAAGAATAAGCCAAAAAAAATAAGACAAGAATATTCCATGACCACCCTGTTTATTTCGGATCTCCACCTTTGTGCTGAAAGACCGGGGAAACTAGAGCTGTTTAAGACATTATTACAAGGCTCGGCCAGAAAGGCAGAATCACTCTACATATTGGGTGATTTGTTTGAAGCCTGGGCTGGCGACGATGATAGCACCCCACCCCATGGAGAAATTATCTCCGAACTGGCAGCTTACACACAATCTGGCCCCAAACTATTTATCATGCGTGGCAATCGAGATTACCTGATGAGCCAACGGTTTGCAGAGATGACTGGTGGTCAGCTGTTAGTTGATGAAACACTGATCACGCTTGATGGCGAGAAGGTACTTCTAATGCACGGCGATACGCTTTGTTCGGAAGATGTGAAATATCAGGTTTTTCGTCGTATTGTAAATAACGTATTTTCAAGGAATGTATTTATGCTATTTCCTTACGCCATACGGTCAGAAATCTGGCACAAGATAAGAGGCGCTGCCAAAAAATCAGCTCAAAAAAAATCTGAAGATATAATAGATGTCTCTCAATCCACAGTCGAAAAAGTAATGAAAAAGCATCATGTACTTTGTCTGATCCATGGACACACCCATCGACAAGCAGCACATGAATTTAAAATTGATGGCCAGGATGCGAAAAGAATCGTATTAGGAGACTGGATTCAGGAAGATTGTGTCCTCGTTTCTGACAAAGATGGTTTTAGATTGCTGCGAATAGATGAATATTTAGCTTACAGCTAACACAATTTTTACAATTTTATGCCAACAACCCTGCAATCGTCATGATTCCCAAAGCAGTTAGCCAGACGATTAATGTTCTGTTGATCAAACTCTGAGCTGCCCTGACCCAGTAGGATCTATCTACTTCGCCCTCTTGCGCATTTGTCTCTGGACGATAATGCAATGCACCAAGACCAGAAGCAATCAGGACAGCTTCATTGGCGTCAAAGGAACTATCCTCGTTCGATCTCCAGGCTTCCATCGCTTCTATCATGTTTCCTGCCAATGCATTCCCCAGAGCAAACAGGCGCGTTGAAGGCCAATTCAAAAGATTGTTCAGGTATCTTGCGGAATCTGCATAGTCCCCGTGTATATCCTGATGTTTGGTCTTTAATATATTCGCAAGGCGGTAAAGCATCGCGCCAAATGGGCCAAGTACAATAAACCAGAAAATGACTGCATAAAGACGTTCATTGGCCTGAACAAAGATACATTCAATAATTTCCTGTTCATCCTTCATGGGATCAGGTGCGGCCAATGATTGGCAGAATTCTCCTGCGTAATGTCTGGCTTGTACATCATCTTCAGCGTCTAATGCGTCTACATACGCACTCAGGGATTCATCAAGAAATTTCGGGCCAATTGAATTTAATAACACGGCCAGGGCAAACAGGTAGCTTAGCGGGGAAAATATATTCTTCAGACCATAGTCAATCAACAAAATGAGCAACAGTGGGCCTGCAAGTGTCATGACGATACCACCGGCACTATTCCAATAGCTGGATTGAACAAGTTTATTTTCCAACCAATCGCTATAACGTCCAAACCACACCAGTTGTCGAACATCATCCAACACACCCAGAAAATACTCCAGAGCCAGTCCACACAAAAGAATAATCAAGGTCATTTCTAATGTCTCACACTAATGATGAATAATAATCGTCCCACTTAAACGACGGGCCCGGATCTGTTTTCCTGTTTGGTGCAATAGAACAATGCCCGGTGATTCTCTCTCTTGTGATTTTAGGCCAAAATTGGGTAATTGCGCCTGTTATATTAACAAGCATTTCATACTGCGCCTGTGTAAAATCCTTGCTGTCACATCCTTCCAACTCGATCCCTATCGAAAAATCATTACAGTTTGACCGGCCTTCGAATTCAGATTCTCCTGCATGCCATGCACGTTGATTAAACGGAACATATTGAGTGGGCTTACCCTCCCGGTTAATCAGTATATGCGCAGAAACCCTGTGCAATGCTATCTTTGCAAAATAAGGATGATAGTCCGGGTCAAGGCAATTGGTAAACAGCTGATCAATATAATCACCACCAAATTCATCGGGGGGCAAGCTGATGCTATGAATCACCAATAAATCTATCTCCGCATTATCAGGCCGTTGATCACAATTGGGGGATATGACCTTCCTTACACCTTTAAGCCATTCGCCGTGATCATCAACATGCAATTTAGGAGTTGTCTGAGTCAATTTTACCTGAGTCTATTTGTTTCTTTGGTCTGTCTGTTAACATCACCTTGAGAGAGTGCTGGTACTCCGTCTAGTTGATTTTGCCGGTTTCAGCATTGCCGTGGTGTTTCGCAGCAAGGCGCAGTACGCTGGAAATGGCTGTTCCCTTCCCATGTGCTGCAACGCGGCTGCGGGATGTCACGGCGATGCCCTGTGGGTTAGCTTGTCAATGCCCATGGACTGCGTTGACCCTCTTGACAAGGGAGCGGCCATTGTCGGCGAGGCACGCCTTGCCATGAACGTTGACAAGCTAACTGAATCCGACAAAATCAACTAGACGGAGTACTAGGCTAAACGAAATCGCACTAACTGACAAAACCATTATAGCTATCAAATGTGTCGTCTTGCTGCATATTTAGGTCCTGAGATATCCCTGGGCAGGTTTCTGATGGAACCTTCCCATAGTCTTTTTCGCCAATCCTGGGAACCAAAAGAAATGGATGAGGCCGTCCTGAATGCGGATGGCTTTGGATTCGGCTGGGTTAACCAGTCAAACAAAGCGGCCATCTACACAAATACATACCCCATCTGGTCAGATACCAATCTCACAAGCCTGTCTGATGCACTCCGCAGTCGTTATTGGTTGGCAAATGTACGTAGCGCCACACCGGGCCAACAAATTACGCAGACCAATACGCAGCCCTTCAAAATCGATCAGATATTATTTACCCACAATGGCTATATTGAGAATTTTAACCCGAAGATTAGATCATCTTTCCATGACATTTTAGATCCCTCCATACAGGCCGGGATCCAGGGCAATACGGATTCGGAATACTTATTCGCCCTACTACGACAACAATTAATAGAGACACCGGACATTATCCAGGGCATACGCAACATGTTGTCAGGCATTTCGGACATCATCACCGAAGAGAAGGTTTTGTTAAATCTCATCGTTGGCGACGAGACTCGTTTTTATGTCTTGCGACATGCAATCAATGGGCAATGTCCGACGCTTTATTTCAGCATTGATGAAGATATTTTCCCTAGGGCGATTATCATTGCTTCTGAAGCCCTGACTGAATCTGGAAAATGGCAAGCCGTCCCAGAACATAGTGTCACGACGATCTCTGATAACAAAACTCCCGACTTTATTTCTTTGTGAATTCAACATCCCCGAACTCGATCTCCCCGAACTCGATCTCCCCGAACTCGATCTCATTGAACTCCACGTCTCTGATTAGACAATTTTCTGCGTACCAGCAAAAAGTATTGAGATTGTGCGAACAATATCCCGATGATTTGAATTCACAATTTCATCCTGATTTAAGCCCACTAGGCTGGCACCTTGGTCATTGTGTCTACACAGAAACATACTGGGTCAAAGAACAATTATTATGTGACCCGTCACCTGATCAGGAACTGCGATCACATTACGTCCCCGAACTGGCAAAAAAATTAGACCGTGGCAAAATCTTGCCCGACCATTTTGAACTTTGTAAGTGGGCCAGTGAGTCACAACTGGAAAATCTGGAATTGCTCATAAAATATCAAGACAGGCATTACCAAAACAGAAAACATCAGAATTCAAATAAGCATGAATTAATGCGTCACCAGTTCCTGGTTCATTTTCTGACCCAGCATTACGCACAACATTTTGAAACCATGCACATGGTTCTTGTACAGCGTGCTTTAAAGAACACAGTGAATTTTTTTGTTCAACAACCACTCGCAAGTAGTGACATAAATACTTCAACCATCGTGTTAAATTCTGGTGATTACACAGTGGGGGCACAAACAGATTTCTTGCCCTACGACAATGAATACCCACCTCATGAATTTAGAACTGGTGATATACAATTCTCAGATAAGCCTGTCAGTAACAGTGAGTTTCTATTGTTCATGGAAGAATCGGGCTACCAGACACAAGAATACTGGGGCCAGCAGGGGTGGCAATGGAAAGAGAAATACAACATCTCCTGCCCTGAATACTGGCTGCAAGATAGTCAACAAAACTGGTTTGGCGTCGATATTGAGGGTCCGCATGAACTTGATCCTGAGTTTCCCGTTTGGGGCCTGAACTATTTTGAAGCGCTTGCAGTTGCCAACTGGGCCGGGGGACGTTTACCTCACGAATCCGAATGGGAAGCGGCAAAACAACATGATTTTCTGAAAAATACAGGACAAGTGTGGGAATGGTGTCAGAACAGCTTCCATCCCTATCAGGGATCTACACAAGGATTTAGGGCATTTCCTTATGATAGCTATTCCATTCCATATTTTGATGGTTCTCACTTTGTCATGAAGGGGGCCAGTCGATACACACAGGAAGTCATTCAACGCAGCAGCTTTAGAAATTATTATCAGGCAGATAAACGATATCAGTTTGCAGGATGTCGATTGGTATTCGAATAAGATTTAATTCAGAATTTATTCTGGCCAAAATCAAGGTTGATTTGTCCACCCTGTTTACTGCATCCTTAAGAAGATTTACACCATAGGATTTCGCCATGCAAGCGTTACAAAACCTGCTCGATAAACTCAGTGGCATTATCTGGGGAGAATATGTGCTTATCCCCTTGCTTGCGCTGGTGGGTGTTTATTTAACGCTCGGTCTTAAAGCAATGCCGTGGAGGCTTATCCCAAGGGCGTTTTCAATGCTCTGGCAGGGTCGTACGCCCGATGATGCAAGCAAAGGAGATATCTCCCCATTTCAGGCCCTGATGACAGCGTTATCTGCCACCATAGGGACAGGAAATATCGCAGGGGTAGCAACTGCAATTTATTTCGGTGGACCCGGCGCTATTTTCTGGATGTGGGTCATTGCCCTGTTCGGCATGGCGACAAAATATGCTGAGGCTGTTCTCGCTGTTAAATACAGAGAGGTCGATGCACTCGGTAACCACGTTGGCGGACCCATGTATTACATCCGAAATGGCCTGGGTGAGCGCTGGGCATGGCTGGGCACGACCTTCGCCCTTTTTGGCATGATTGCCGCCTTTGGCATAGGCAACATGGTGCAATCCAATACCGTCGCCAGTGAATTATATGCCTCCTTTCAGGTACCGACATGGCTGACAGGTGTGGTGATGGCAACACTCACCGGTGCTGTTATTCTGGGAGGCATCAAACGCATTGCAAATGTTGCAGAAAAACTTGTCCCACTCATGGCCAGTGCATACATTATTGGCGCGCTATGTATTATTTTCCTGAATATTTCTGAGGTGCCTGCTGCTTTGATGCTAATTGTTGAAGATGCATTTACCGGCACAGCTGCTGAAGGTGGCTTTTTGGGTGCCACGGTCTTGATGGCTGTCCGTTGGGGGTTTGCCCGTGGCATATTCTCGAACGAGGCAGGCCTGGGAAGCGCCGCCATAGCCCATGCTGCGGCCAAGACAAACAATCCGGTTCGCCAGGGGATGATTGCCATGCTGGGCACGTTTATCGACACCATTGTCATTTGCTCAATGACCGCCCTGGTCATCATACTGACCGGCGCATGGGACAGCGGCATCAAGGGCGCGCCCATGTCATCTCTCGCATTTAATACGGGTTTAGCGGGTGGCGGTTATATCGTGACGTTTGGATTAATCGTCTTTGCCTTTACCACCATACTGGGCTGGAGCTATTACGGCGAACGCTGTGCAGAATACCTTCTGGGCATCAAAGCGATTTTGCCTTACCGTATATTATGGGTGATCGCCATACTCATCGGTGCATTGGTGAAACTGGGTTTGGTCTGGACGTTTGCGGATGTGCTCAATGGACTGATGGCCATTCCAAACCTGATTGCATTACTTTTATTAAGCCCGGTAATATTTTCGGTCACCCGTGAATATTTTTCCAAAGAAATTACCCAAAAAGCCTGACCAGAAAAATTAACCATGGAAACTAACTGATGCATTTGTTAAAAAGTATTGATGAAGTTGCCTACCAGGCATTACACGAGGATCTAGGGGATGGCGACCTGACTGCAAATTTATTACCGGAAGACTTGCAGTCAAAAGCAAGATTAATCACCCGTGAAGATGCTGTGCTTTGTGGGACCTGCTGGTTCGACAGTGTCTTTAAACAATTGGATAAAAATATAGATATCCAATGGCATGTTAAGGATGGCGACGACATCTCTGAAAACCAGGAACTGTGTACTCTGCAAGGACCTGCCCGCGCTTTATTAACAGGCGAACGCACCGCAATGAATTTCATCCAGACCCTGTCAGGCACAGCAACAATTGCACGGGAATACGCCAAGGCACTGGAAGGCACCACAACAAAGTTACTGGATACACGTAAGACAATACCCGGATTAAGAGAGGCGCAAAAATATGCTGTCCGTAGTGGTGGTGGATACAACCATCGACTTGGACTCTTTGATGGCATCCTTCTCAAGGAAAACCATATTGCAGCTTCCGGCTCTATAGGGAAAGCAGTTAGCACAGCAAAAGAGCGTTATCCGGAAACGCCGGTTGAAGTTGAGGTAGAAACCCTTGGCGAACTGAAAGAAGCAATCGGTGCCAGTGCAGATATCATCATGCTGGATAATTTCTCTCTGACTGACATGCGTGAAGCCGTTGTAATCACCGATGGTCGCGCACGGCTGGAAGCCTCAGGCGGTTTTGATATGAAGACCTTGCGCGAAACGGCGGAAACCGGGGTCGACTATATCTCTGTCGGGGCACTGACCAAGCATATCAGAGCACTGGATCTATCGATGCGCTTTATTATCTGAGTGCAAAAAAAGAGCCTTAATTTAAGTCAGGCGCCTTTTGTGTTACCTGGTTTTTTAATTACCCAGGAATTAATTTTTGAGTGACTAAAGCTTGCTTTTGACTAGTTCGTAGATTTCGCTGGTTTGACCGTCTGCACCTTTCAATATCTTTTCTAGCTCGGTTGATCTTTCTTCAGCAAAAGCCTTGTCCTTAATACTACCCACATTAATGTAGACGTTAAGGGCTGCACTCTTCATGGCTGCATCTGCGGCTACCACCGCCACACCTGCATCACTGATAACATTCAAATTACCCTTTTCAGCGGCATCACGACATAGCTCAATGGCTTCAGCGCAGGCACGGGCACAGTTTAAAGGCACATCTGTCGCCTCTTTTAACGAGGCCTGAATTTCCTCGCTGCGTACGGACTTTTCTTCATCTGTTTCTTTTGGCAACCCATAAGATGCCATCAGGCGATCAAATACCTCGACATCAGCACGGATCATATCTGTCAGGCGATCACGTAATGCTTCGGCCTGCTTGAGTACGTCTTTGAGGTGGTCTTCAACCTCTTCATAACCTTTCTTACCAATCGTCAAATTACAGACCATGCTGACTAAAGCAGCACCCATGGCCCCCATGATTGCGGCACCACTACCACCGCCTGGTGTCGGTGCACTACTGGCAAGTTCGTCCAGAAATACCTGGAGTGGTTTATCTTTTATCATTATATCTACCTTTTAATATAAGGCGGTTTCGGATAATAAGTGCAATTTAATTACGCAGCAAGTAAGTCCACTCGCTGCCCCATAAATAGTTCGTTAGGTGATAGACAACCCCGTGTTTTCCTTGGGCGGTTATTCAG
>SMWN01000066.1 GCA_004356415.1 Gammaproteobacteria bacterium | reverse complement strand
TCCATGTTCTCAGATTGTTCCAGCTCGTCAACATCTTTCATTGCCCCACGAAAACCTTTAAGGGCACCACCTAAATCGGAACCAAGGTTACGCAGTTTTTTTGTGCCGAAAAGTAAAATTACAATAACCAGGACAATGACTAATTCTGTAATACCAAAACTCATATTTTATCTCCACATTCGTTTGATGGGTAATATGACGGAAACGGTTTATTTTTGACGGCTGACTTTTTCTTCAAGCCCCGATATACCAACCCTTCGATCCAATTCCGATAAGATATCACCAGGACCCAAACCCTGTTGTGCCAGCATAACAAGTGTGTGAAACCACAGGTCTGCTGTTTCATGAATTATAGCGGTTTTTTCACCTGATTTTGCAGCGATTATTACTTCTGTTGCTTCTTCACCAATCTTTTTCAGGATTTCATCCAGGCCTTTATCATAAAGTGAAGCGACATAGGAGGTGCATGGATCAGCATTTTTTCTGCTTTCCAGTGTTACGGCTAATTCAACAAGTACATTATCCGACATGATAGAAATCCATTATTTACTATTAATGAAAATGTTTGGGGAATATCCGAGCGATTATAACGCTACGCTGACTCTATTTACAGATGTTACTTTTTATAAATTTCTGCAGGATCTTTTATCACTGGATCGCAAATTACCCATTTGCCTTTTTCAAGTCGTTGATGAAAACACCGCGCCCTGCCTGTATGGCAAGCGATACCTTCCACCTGTTCTACCTTGATAAGCAAAGCATCATTATCACAATCTAGAAATATTTCCTTGATGATCTGCTGGTGACCAGATTCTTCACCTTTGCGCCAGATTTTTTTTCTTGAGCGAGACCAGTAGACTGCTCGGCCTTCTTCCTCTGTTAATGTGAGAGCTTCGCGGTTCATCCATGCCTGGGTTAAGACATCACCCGTATTAAAATCCTGGGCAATAACGGAAACAAGGCCATCAGTATTCCACTTTACATCGGTTAACCAAGTTTGGTTTTCGGGGGAAGTCATTTAAGTGCGCACCTCAATACCGTGTTGGCTCATGATGGTCTTTGCTTCTTGCACCGTATATTCTCCAAAGTGAAAGATGCTGGCTGCCAAAACGGCATCTGCTTTCCCTTCAATCACACCATCGACAAGATGTTCTAGACACCCTACACCACCAGATGCGATGATAGGAATATTTACTGCTTCACTGATTGCTCTGGTTAATGCCAGATCAAAGCCATCGCGTGTACCGTCTCTATCCATGCTGGTAAGTAATATTTCGCCAGCACCCTGTTGTTCCATCTGGACGGCCCACTCAATCACATCGATACCGGTGGCGTTTCTGCCGCCATGTGTAAAGATTTCCCAGCGCTTGGGCTCGTGTTCTGATGAAGTGCATTTAGCATCTATGGCAACAACAATACATTGTGCGCCAAAACGATCTGAGGCCTCTCTAACAAAACCGGGGTTTTTGATTGCAGCAGTATTAATGCTGATCTTGTCAGCCCCGGCGATCAACATGCGACGTATGTCGTCCAATGTGCGGATACCGCCACCGACGGTTAGCGGGATGAACACCTGGCTCGCAACTTGTTCAACTACATGAACCATGGTGTCTCGATTATCACTGCTCGCCGTAATATCCAGAAATGTTATTTCGTCAGCACCTTGCTCGTCATATCGTCTAGCAACCTCAACGGGATCGCCTGCGTCTCTTATTTCAACAAACTTAACGCCCTTCACAACACGACCGGCATCAACGTCGAGGCAGGGAATAATGCGTTTGGCTAATGTCATTTTATTTGGGTCATTTTTATAGGGTTATTTTGCCAGAATCATTTTTGTTTTCCGGTGTAGGTACAAATTTCGTCGGCCAGTTTTTGCGCCTCTGTAAAATCAAGCGTGCCTTCGTAGATCGCCCGCCCGGTGATGGCGCCTTCGATGCCCTCTTCTGCTGCTTCAGAAAGTGAACGGATATCATCCAGATTTGTGATCCCACCAGAGGCGATCACAGGAATTGTAATATGTCTGCATAATTCGACCGTTGCTTCTGTATTGACACTATTCATCATTCCGTCACGACCAATATCGGTAAAGACAATAGAAATGACGCCATCATTTTCAAAACGTTTGGCCATATCAGTCGCATCATGGTGTGAAAGTTTTGACCAGCCATCCGTTGCAAGCTTGCCATCTTTTGCATCAAGACCGACGATAATGTGGCCGGGAAATTCCAGGCAAACATGCGAAACAAAATGCGGTGTGGTCACGGCCTTGGTACCGATGATGACATAACTGACACCTGCATTCAGATAAGTCTGAATCGTATCTTCGTCACGAATTCCACCACCGATCTGAATGGGAATATCCGGGAAGGCTTCCGCAATATCATGTACCACCGCTGCATTAACGGGCTCGCCAGCCAGCGCGCCATCCAGATCAACCAGGTGTAAGCGCCTTGCGCCAGCATCCACCCAACGTTTAGCCATATCCAGCGGACTATCTGAATAGATAGTTTCCTCGTCCATTCGGCCTTGGCGCAGACGCACACATTTGCCATTTTTAATATCAATCGCTGGAATTAAGAGCATTGTTATGTCCTTTAGACTAATTCTATACGGGGATAAGCACTTTGTCTGGGGATTATTGATGGTTCATTTTTTGTTTGTCTGAAATAATGCCTCGGGAAATAATATCGCGGCCTTATCTCAGTACAATTTTTTCTCAATACATGAGGGGTATTAGACATGTGTATTAGAAAATAGTCTGACGCAGAGTCTCCCTGTTTTTAATGTGCCGCGTCCCAATTCTTGCCGGTGCCAATGTCCACCAGCAAGGGCACAGATAATTCTGCAGCACGAGTCATTATGTTTCTGATCTCGGGCTCAAGCGTCTCTACCTTCCCTTCCGGCACTTCAAATACCAGTTCATCGTGTACCTGCATAATCAGTTTGACATCAGGATGCTCTTTATTCAGCCAGACCTCAATGTCTATCATCGCACGCTTGATGATATCTGCGGCAGTCCCTTGCATTGGCGCATTGATCGCCGTCCGTTCTGCATACTGTCGATGCGCTGCATTGCGAGCATTAATTTCGGGCAGGTATAGGCGCCGTCCAAAAACCGTCTCAACATAACCTTGTTCTCTGGCCTGTTCACGGGTTTTTTCCATGTAATTTTTAACATCGGGATAATGCTCAAAATAACGATCGACATACTCTTTGGCTTCATTCCTTCTAATGCCAAGTTGTTTGGCGAGACCAAAAGGAGACATGCCGTAAATCAGACCAAAATTGATTGCTTTCGCGGCACGGCGTTGTTCTTTACTGACTTCATTTAGCTTGGTCGCAAATACTTCTGCGGCTGTTTTCCTGTGAATATCCTCATTATGACTGAAGGCCTCCAGCAAGCCTTTGTCTTTGGAGAGGTGTGCCATGATGCGTAGTTCTATCTGGGAATAATCTGCAGCTAGCAATACACAGTTTGAAGGCGAGATGAATGCTTGCCTGATGCGCCTGCCTTCTTCTGTCCTGATGGGGATATTTTGCAGATTTGGATCGGAAGAAGAGAGTCGGCCTGTCGCTGCAACGGCCTGATGATAGGAAGTGTGCACCCGTCCGGTCACGGAACTGATTTGTCCAGGCAGTTTATCAGTATACGTAGTTTTTAATTTGTTCAGGCTGCGGTAGTCTAGGATTAAACGCGGCAAATCATAATCCTGTGCCAGTTCCTGGAGTACAGACTCGGCTGTCGAGGGTTGCCCTTTTGGGGTCTTTGCCAGGACAGGTAGCTGCATATCCTCATAAAGAAGCTTTTGAATCTGTTTCGGTGAGCTAATATTGAAAGTCTGTTTTGCCAGATCATGAGCTTCCTGTTCAATCTCGGACATACGAGACGCGAGTTCATGGCTTTGCTGGATGAGCATTTCTGCATCTACAACAACACCATTACGTTCCATATGGGACAGAACAGAGATAAGAGGAATTTCTATGGTTTCATAAACATGCTGTAATTTTTCGTTTCGTTGTAGTTCCGGCCAAAAATTCTGATGAAGTTGCAAGGTGATGTCGGCATCTTCTGCAGCATAGGGAGCCGCCTGTTCAATGGCTACCTGATTAAAGGGGATTTGTTGACTACCTTTGCCTGCGACATCCTCGTAGTGTGTGGTCGTACGCTGTAAATATTTCAACGCAAGTGAATCCATGTCATGGCGACTGGCAGTACTGTCCAATATATATGACTGCAACATGGAATCATGCTGTATACCTTTCAGTTCAATCCCATAATTTGCCAGAATATTTTTATCGTATTTTAAATTCTGACCAAGCTTGGCCTTATTCACATCTTCAAGCAGCGGCCGTAGTTTTTCCAATACCAGTTCGCGCGATAATTGTTCAGGTGCGCCCTCATAATCATGTGCAACGGGAACGTAGGCGGCCTCGCCTGGCTCAGTTGAAAAGGAAAGGCCAACCAGTTGAGCCTCCATATAGTCGAGACTGGTTGTTTCCGTGTCAAAAGAAAAAAGATCTGACTGTTCCAGTTTATCTATCCAGTGATCCAGGGCTTCTACTGTGAATATGGTTTCGTACTCTTGCTTATCTGTGCTTGTGATTTTAAGCATCGGTTTGTGGATGGGCACAGGTTCAGCGATGGGATTTTCTCCCTTCGAACTGGTTGGGGAGGATTCTTTCCTTATCCGAGTTTGAGCTTGTTTGTCATTATTATCTTTTTCTGATTGGTCCAGCTCAGAGAGCCAGCTTCTGAACTGCCAGTTGGAGTAGGCGTCTCTGAGAGCCTCTTTGTCGGGATCCGTCTGTATAAGCTCATGCGGCTTAAATTTCAGATCAACATCAAGTTTCAGCGTAACCAGTTTTTTCGAGAGATAGAGTTGATCCAAGTTTGCACGCAGACTTTCTCCAACCTTGCCCTTGATCTCATCAGCATGATGAACAATTTCTTCCAGTGATTCGTATTGTGCTAACCACTTGACCGCCGTTTTGGGACCGACCATGGGGATACCCGGTATGTTATCTACGCTGTCACCCATTAATGCGAGATAATCGATAATGGCGCAAGGTGGTACGCCATATTTTTCGCGGACACCATCTTTGTCCAGAACAGTATTGTTCATGGTATTGACCAGACGAACATGATCGTCAACCAGTTGCGCAAAGTCTTTGTCTCCCGAGGAGATATAGGTTTTTAAACCTTGTTCACTGGCCTGGGTTGCAAGCGTCCCGATGACATCGTCGGCTTCTACATCATCAATAATCAACAGGGGAAGACCAAGTGCGCGAATGATGTCATGGATAGGTGCGATCTGGCAGACAAGATCGTCTGGCATAGGAGGGCGATGTGCTTTATATTCTTTGTAGAGATCGTTGCGAAAAGTTTTGCCTTTGGCATCAAAGACGACTGCGAGATAATCTGGTTGATATTCATTGAATAGCTTACGCAGCATATTTATGACGCCAAAAATCGCCCCGGTAGGCTCGCCCTTAGCGTTAGCCAACTCTGGCATACCATGATAAGCGCGGAACATATAGTATGAACCATCGACCAGAACGAATGTTTTATTATCCATCTTTGCTGTTTAAATTCCTGAAGCGACCATGCATATTGAACATGGTTTTATTGTGCCCGTATTATGAATGATCAAAATAGATCTGCCCAACCATTCAGGTGTTATGGAGACATTTCGCCGGGTTTTCCCGCAATTCGTATGGTTTTACGGATTGATTTTGATACACTTGAGCTACTTGATGAGGCTCATGACGGGCCTGTCGGAAAAGGAAGAGGCAGATGAATAAATTACAATTATTAAAATTAACACTTGGAATTGTGCTGTTAGCGCCTTTTCCTGTATTTGCTGATAGCCACGAAGAACCAACACCAGAATATGCCCCCGTCCCGGAACCGCCTGTTTTGCCTGATCCTGTCGAAAGTGGCGAAGCACTTGAACCCGAGATTACCATCATTCGCCGTGATGATGCGATCATCACCGAGTATCGCGTCAATGGCAATCTGTATATGGTGAAAATCGTTCCCGCATTCGGCCCACCTTATTACCTGATAGACAGAGATGGTGATGGACAAATGGAAGGCCGGATTAATGATATCTACGACGACATCATCGTCCCACAGTGGGTGCTATTTAGTTGGTAATTTTTAGAATTTCTAAATAACTCTACTCAGAATCTTTATAGTTCTATATTTATTTCCAGTTTTATTTTCGCTCTAAACAGCGAGTTACTTCTTGTGGGGTGAGCAACAAGAAGTAACTCGCCATAGAGGTGAAACCAAATTTTAAAGAGAAATATAAAAGATTAAATTCAAGTTTGGAGGCATGTCGAAAGGTCGCTCTTTGATATCCATATCACCGCGACATTAGTGCATCCATGCACGTCAAACCAAAAACAACGCAGCCAATCCAAGAAAAGTCATAAACCCAACTACATCCGTTACCGTCGTCAACAATACACCCCCGGCAATCGCCGGATCAATGCCATACCGATTCAGTCCCATCGGGATCACTGCCCCCGCAAAC
>SMWN01000065.1 GCA_004356415.1 Gammaproteobacteria bacterium | reverse complement strand
CTGATGTCCCTTCAATGGTTGTTGAAGATAATGGCGTTATTGGTGAGGAAGAAATCTACAATAACTGGCCGGAATAATCCCAGTGTTGGATAAACATTGTATGTTTTCTGACAAACTGAAAATTGTTTTGCTATTTGCTTGCTTTGGATTGGGCCTGGTCGCATGTGGTGATAGTGGCACCGGTTCTCCCGACAAGGGCCAATCAATGACTAATGTGACAGTAGAGGCATATGATCCTGATGTCCCTTCAATGGTTGTTGAAGATAATGGCGTTATTCAAGAGGAAGAAATCTACAAACACTGGCCGGAACAACAAGCCGCAGGCAATGATTCAGAAGCGACAATGGTTGAGGCAAAGACGCATACTGTGTTTGGCCAAGCGACCAGTTTTAACCCCAAGATACTTTTCATCAATCCGGGCGACACGGTGCAATGGGTAAATATGACCATTCATGACTCGGTCTCTATGCAAGGTTTGATTCCTGAGGGTGCAGAATCGTGGAAGTTTAATATTGGGCAGAATGGTGCAGTGACATTACCGGAGGAAGGCGTTTATATCTATAAATGCAACCCGCATTATCCGAATGACATGGTCGCGGCAATTATTGTCGGTAAACCTATTAATATTGAACAGGTACAGACCAATGCAACAGGACGCTCCAAGGGTATTGTGATTAAAGTCGTGAAGGCGCTGGCAACTAGATAATCGTGATTGGGTAATAACTACTGAAAAATCACATAATTTGTAAGTTAAAAAAGCCGCTTTTATAAGTAGCTTTTTTTAATCCAGATTTATTCTGATTCGGCCAGTAGAGTTTTTATGGTGCTTTCGATTTGTTTGGCACGTCTGTCGCCTTCGTGAGTTTCGCCGAAAAAAGCCGCACGTATCTTACCGTTTTTATCAAGTATGTAATACGCAGGCCAGTAACGGTTGTTCATGGCACGCCAATAGCTAGAGTCGCTATCAATCATGATGGGGTGATGTAATTCGAATTCTTTTACTTTGGCCTCAATATTCTTTCTGATTTTTTCATTTTCAAATTCAGGGGTATGTACGCCGATGACCTGAAAGTTTTTTTCTAATAACCTTTTTTCCATGGCGTTTATCCAGGGAAATGAGCGATAGCAGTTCCAGCAACCGAAGGTCCAGAAATCGATCAGCACAACCTTGCCCGCAAGGTCTTTAATACTGAGTGGTGTTGAATTAATCCAGTCTTGTTTACCGTTGTGCGTAAATTCGGGTGCCTGAATAGGCGTTTTAAAAATGTCTCCTGCGGCGAGTGCCATGTCTTGTAAAATGACAGTTGAGGTAATGATGATCAGGAAACTAACTATGAGAAATTTTTTCATGGTGCCTTTTTACGTATGCCTGCTTATTAACAATGATTCCTGTCTGCATAATTTGTTCCATCGTCACCTTCATTTTATGACAGTTATTGGCCGATCATTTATTATCTTTATCAGTTCATAGTCCTTAATAATATTTGGCGGAGAGATTTCAAAGATGACAATAAGAACCTTACAGGGCAAAACTCCGGATATCGCTGATTCAGCATTTGTCGATGAAAGCGCCGTCGTGATTGGAGATGTGACGATAGGCGAAGATTCTTCAATCTGGCCCATGACGGTGGTTAGGGGAGATGTACAAAAGATCACCATTGGCAAGCGGACGAATATTCAGGATGCCTGTGTTCTGCACGTGACGCATGATGGCAAATACACCCCGGGGGGCTTTGCCTTGAGTATAGGCGATGGCGTGACTGCCGGACACCGCGCAACTTTGCATGCCTGTACCATCGGTGACTATTGTCTTATCGGCATGTCAGCAACGATCATGGACGGTGCTGTCCTGGGAGACCGGTTGATTATCGGTGCCGGGAGTCTGGTGCCGGCTGGCAAGCAACTGGAAGGGGGGTATCTCTATGTCGGTAGTCCAGCTAAGCAGCTACGGCCACTCAATGAAGAAGAATTAAACTCACTTGAATATTCTGCGGATCATTATGTCGAAGTGAAGAACATGCATATGGGTGGTTGATCAACACGTTTCGAAGGTTTTCCCCCTTAAATTCCGTTATCATCTGGCGTCATTTTAGGGTGAAACAAGCTGAAGTATTTTAATGAGTCTTATGAAACAACAATTTGATGTCATCGTCGTTGGCGGTGGTCACGCCGGTACAGAGGCTGCTCTGGCTTCTGCACGCATGGGCGTACGTACCTTATTGTTGACGCATAGTATTGATACCCTGGGTCAGATGTCCTGTAACCCGGCCATTGGCGGGATCGGCAAGGGACATCTGGTGAAGGAGATTGATGCGCTCGGCGGTTTGATGGCCCGTGCAGCGGATAAGAGCGGTATTCAATTTCGTATCCTAAACGCCAGCAAAGGCCCAGCGGTCAGGGCAACAAGGGCGCAAATTGATCGCGCCCTATATCGTGGGATTGTCCGGCCATTTCTGGAATCGCAGGAAAATCTGTTTATATTTCAGCAGGCTGTTGATGATTTGATTGTAGAGGGTGATCGCGTCACTGGTGTTATTACCCAATCCGGCCTGCAGTTCAGGGCAAAATATACCATTTTGACCGTAGGCACTTTTCTGGCAGGAAAGATCCATGTGGGCAATGAACAGTCAGCCGGTGGCAGGGCGGGTGATCCCCCGTCAAATACACTGGCAAGTCGTTTACGAGAATTGCCTTTCCGTGTCGCACGTCTAAAAACAGGCACGCCGCCGAGAATTGATGGCAAAACCATTGATTACAGTAAATTGCAGGAACAAGCTGGCGATACGCCCACCCCTGTATTTTCTTATATGGGGCATGTGGATGAGCACCCGCAACAGCTTCCTTGTCATATTACCCATACCAATGAAAAGACCCATGAGATTATCCGTCAGGGTCTGGACCGTTCGCCTATGTTTAATGGCAATATCGAAGCAACGGGTCCACGCTATTGTCCCTCAGTGGAAGATAAGGTGGTTCGATTTGCTGACAAGGCTTCGCACCAGATCTTTATCGAACCAGAAGGCTTGAACACGCATGAAGTTTATCCCAATGGTATATCCACCAGTCTGCCTTTCGATGTGCAATATGAGATGGTGCGCTCTATCGAAGGATTTGAGAATGCACATATTACTCGACCGGGTTATGCCATCGAATACGATTTCTTTGATCCCAGAGATCTGCATCCCTGGCTGGAAACCAAGCATTTATCAGGATTATTTTTTGCCGGACAAATTAATGGCACCACCGGCTATGAAGAGGCAGCGGCACAGGGCCTGATTGCCGGGATGAATGCCGGGCTATTGGCGCAGGATAAATCGCCCTGGAGTCCACGACGTGATCAGGCTTATATGGGTGTGCTGATTGATGATCTCATTACTCGAGGCACCAGTGAACCCTATCGAATGTTTACCAGCCGCGCTGAATATCGATTGCTCTTGCGCGAAGACAATGCAGATTTACGGTTAACCGAGATCGGTCGCGAGCATGGTTTGGTTGACGATGATCGTTGGAAGAAGTTTTCTGACAAGCGTGAAGCGATCCAGAAGGAACAACAGCGCCTTGAAAAAACCTGGTTGAAACCGGAGACCACAGCAGTGGAAGAAGCAACACGTGTACTGGGCCAGCCATTGCAAAGGGAATACAGTCTGATGCAATTGTTACGTAGGCCGGAAGTGGATTTTAAAAGCCTGATGACGTTAACGGGTTTTGATATTAGTCAAATAGACGATATCGTGATTCAACAGATTGAGATTCAGGCCAGGTACAGTGGTTATATAGAGCGACAGGAAACTGAGATTGCACGTAATCTGCACTATGAAAAAGCGACCTTACCCAGTGGTATTGATTTTAATCAGGTGAGTGGCTTGTCCAACGAAGTGATTCAAAAACTCAGCGAACACAAACCCCATAGCCTGGGGCAGGCTTCACGTATTCCCGGGATGACGCCAGCGGCTATTTCTTTGTTACGCATTCATCTTAAGAAAGGGCAGTTTCATTTCAAGGAAACTGCTTAAGGGCACTCCTAAAAATGCACTTTTCACGCGATTACTGCGTCGTCTCCGTGCTCACAAAAACGCCGGGAGCGTTTTTGGGCGGCTTTGCTGCTCGAAGAGCAAAAACCAGGGATGGTTTTTGTCCAATTCTCATTCATAAATTTGTTTATCTGCGGCTACTCGCCACATCCCTGTGGCTCACCCTTCGGGCCAGCCTACGGCTGTTCAAAATCGTTCCCGACGATTTTGTCTCCGCACGGTGCCTTCTTGTACTTATGTACAGGATGTACGGTATGCCGGTTTTGCAGGAGCAAAAATCGGCCACACGAAAATCACTATTTTTAGAAGTGCCCTTGAATAAAAGCTGTTGTGATGTCTGATTCATTATCGGTACAGCTTCAACAAGGGGTTGAAGCCATGGGGCTCACAGCTACCGATTTGCCTCTGCAAGCTTATCTAACGTATATCGATTTATTGGCAGAATGGAATACAGCCTATAACCTGACGGCCGTTCGTGATCCAGAAAAAATGCTTGCCTATCATATCCTGGATAGCCTCTCTATTTTGTCTTTTATCCAAAAAGGGTCTTGTCTGGATATTGGCACGGGCGCGGGCTTACCCGGCATCATTCTGGCACTGGCAAGGCCGGACACATACTGGGTCTTACTGGATGGGAACAGTAAGAAAACCCGTTTTGTGAATCAGGCTGTGTTGACGTTAAATTTAAAAAATGTTGAAGTTATTTGTTGCAGAATTGAGAAATATGAACCTGAAAACAAGTTTTCAATCATTGTTTCGCGTGCCTTGTCTTCCCTAGCGGACTTTTTTGCATGTAGTCAGCATTTGCTCGAGCAGGATGGCAGACTATTGGCCATGAAAGGCCCCGATCCGAAAAAAGAAATATCAGATCTAAACGAAATATTGAGTTTAACTGCAGAGGCTGTTGCAACGAAGGTCACATCGTTAGAAGTGCCCGGTGTGATGGGGGGCAGGAGTCTGGTTCAAATCGTCAGCCAACGTTAAACCAGGCGCACTATCCGGAGTTAAGTCGCTACACTTTCAGCTTGTCTGTGCCATAATACTGGTCGAATAAAAGCCCAGGAAAAGGATGATGTCGTCAGAATAATAACAACCATGACCAAGGTTATAGCCATAGCAAATCAGAAAGGGGGTGTCGGTAAGACGACCACCAGCGTCAATATTGCCGCATCATTGGCGGCGACTAAACGGCGTGTGCTCCTGATTGATATGGATCCACAAGGGAATGCCACCATGGGCAGTGGTATTAACAAGATGGAGCTTAAAATTTCGGCGTTCGATGTATTGATGGGCGAGAAACCCATCACCGAGGCACTGACAAAATCTATCGAAGGGGATTATGATTTATTACCAGGTAATGCTGATTTGATCGGGGCTGAGGTAGGATTGCTTGATGAATTGGCAAGGGAAATACGACTACGCAATGCCGTCGATGAGATTAAGGGAAATTACGATTTCATTTTTATTGATTGTCCCCCTTCCCTGAATATGTTGACAGTCAATGCATTGGTGGCGGCAAGCTCGGTTATTATCCCCATGCAATGTGAATATTATGCTCTCGAAGGTTTGTCAGCATTGCTTGCGAGTATTGAAAAAATTCGCAAATATCTGAATCCGGATCTGAAGATTGAAGGCCTGTTACGCACCATGTATGACCCACGCAATAACCTGGCCATACAAGTGTCTACCCAGTTGTTGGAGCATTTTGGAGAAAAGGTCTACCGCACTATCATTCCAAGAAATGTCAGATTGGCTGAGGCACCAAGTCATGGTCTACCCGTGATTAAATACGATAAAGCATCAAGGGGCGCACTGGCGTATCTTGCACTGGCCGGGGAAATGCTTAGGCGTGAGAGTGCTGCTGCCTGTTAACAGGGACCATTCGCGTCTGTTCTGAAAGATAAACCTGTTTTTAAAGGTAATATTGAGTCAATGAGAAAACGAGGTCTAGGTAAGGGGTTGGATGCATTACTGTCTCCAAGAGGCAGT
>SMWN01000064.1 GCA_004356415.1 Gammaproteobacteria bacterium | reverse complement strand
TTCGCCGTGGTGACAAACATGACTTCAGAAAGGTCATAATCGACCTCGAGATAATGATCGGCAAATGTATGGTTCTGTTCGGGATCGAGAACCTCCAGTAATGCAGAAGCTGGATCACCGCGAAAATCCATCGCCATTTTATCTATTTCGTCGAACAAAAAGAGCGGATTTTTCTTTTTAACCTTGGCCATGCTCTGAATAATTCTCCCAGGCATAGAACCGATATAAGTTCTTCTGTGACCACGAATTTCAGCCTCGTCACGCACACCGCCCAATGACATACGACAGAATTTTCTGTTTGTTGCGCGGGCAATCGATTTCCCGAGTGAAGTTTTACCCACGCCTGGCGGGCCCACCAGACACAAAATTGGACCCTTCATCTTACGCACTCGATTTTGTACTGCCAGATATTCAAGGATCCTCTCCTTAACCTTTTCCAGACCATAATGATCTTCATCCAGAATTTGTTTCGCTTTGGCCAGATCACGACTGATCCTGCTGCGGCTCTTCCAGGGAACGCTCACCAACCAATCGATATAATTTCTTACCACTGTCGCCTCAGCAGACATCGGTGACATCATCTTCAGTTTGTCAAGTTCTGCAGTTGCTTTCTCCTTCGCCTCCTTGGGCATGCCCAGAGTTTCAATTTTATTAGCAAGATCTTCGATCTCATTGGGCGCATCTTCCATTTCACCCAATTCTTTCTGAATGGCCTTCATCTGCTCATTCAGATAGTACTCACGCTGACTCTTTTCCATCTGCGATTTAACCCGTCCACGGATACGTTTTTCAACGCGAAACATATCCATTTCGGAACTCATCAACCCCATGATATATTCCAGCCTTTCTTCAATGCTGAGCATCTCCAGGATATTTTGTTTTTCTTCCATTTTGATCGTCATATGTGCTGCCATTGTATCGGCCAATCGGCTCACATCATCAATACCAGAAAGCGATGTAATGACTTCGGGTGGGATTTTATTACTCTGCTTGACGTATTGTTCAAACTGATTAACAACAGCTCTACTTAATACCTCAAGCTCCTGTTCATTTTTATGGGCTGATTCAAGTCTGCTCGCGGTAACCGAAAAGCCGTTTTCTGACTCCAAAAATTCACCAACGCTGGCACGGAACGCCCCCTCGACCAATACTTTAATCGTTCCATCAGGAAGTTTTAAAAGCTGTAGTATGTTGGCGATGGTGCCTACAGAATAGATATCATCAATGGATGGATCATCATCAGATGCACTTTTCTGGGCAACAAGCAGTATTTCCTTGTTACCTTCCATCGCTACATCCAATGCCTTAACAGATTTATCTCTGCCAACAAACAAAGGGATCACCATATGAGGGTAAACCACAACATCCCTTAAAGGTAAGGCTGGGTATGTGTTCTCGTCTTCTGTACTCATTTCCGTTGTTTCTTCCTACGTGATGGCATGATCGATCTGATTTGTGTCATGATAGGAACTATATATGGACACATATGCTGGTTTCAAGGGCTTAGTTCACAAAATCTGAAGTAATGTACGACCCCTAAAAAATATCCTCTGACAAAAAATTATCTGAAATTGAATTACCCTGGTCGAATTAATCTGCTGCAGCTATAGCTAACTCATCCTCGGGACCGTCATAAATTATCAACGGTTTGGATTCACCATTAATCACCGCCTCATCAATCACCACTTTCGAAATGTCACCCATTGAAGGTAAATCATACATGGTATCAAGCAGGATATTCTCCAGGATTGAGCGCAAACCACGTGCCCCTGTTTTTCTCTCCATGGTTTTTCTAGCAACTTCGCGTAAAGCATCATCACGAAACTCGATTTCACAACCTTCCATTTCAAACATTCTCGCATACTGCTTGGTGATTGCGTGTTTTGGTTCCACCAGGATTTGAACTAACTGATCTTCATTTAACTCATCCAGAGTTGCCGCCACAGGCAGACGACCCACGAACTCTGGTATTAAACCGTAATGGATCAAATCTTCAGGCTCAACACTCTGCAATAATTTACTGACACTTTTCTTGTCATCCTTGCCCTTGACCTCTGCAGAAAAACCGATACCACCCTTTTCGGAGCGTTCTCGTATAATCTTATCGAGTCCGGCAAATGCACCACCACAAATAAACAGTATGTTCGCCGTATTGACCTGAAGGAATTCCTGCTGAGGATGTTTACGTCCACCCTGAGGAGGGACTGAAGCCACCGTGCCTTCGATGAGTTTCAATAATGCCTGTTGAACACCTTCACCGGACACATCGCGAGTGATTGACGGATTATCAGATTTGCGTGATATCTTGTCTATTTCATCAATATAGACGATGCCAGTCTGTGCTTTTTCAACATCATAATCACATTTCTGTAATAGCTTCTGGATGATATTCTCAACGTCTTCGCCAACATAACCAGCCTCGGTCAGCGTTGTTGCATCGGCAATTGTGAAAGGAACGTTCAACAATCGAGCCAGCGTTTCAGCAAGTAATGTTTTACCACTGCCCGTTGGTCCAATCAGTAAGACATTACTCTTGGTAAGCTCGACATCGGATTTTTTGAAATTTTCTTGTTCCAGCCTTTTATAGTGGTTATATACCGCAACCGAAAGAATTTTCTTGGCTTGTTCCTGACCAATCACATACTCGTCAAGAATGGCTTTTATATCATGGGGTGTTGGTAATGAACTCCCTCCACCGGCAACCGGTTTTTCCTGAATCTCTTCAAGGATAATGTCGTTACAAAGCTCAACACATTCATCACAGATGAAAACCGATGGCCCCGCGATGAGTTTACGAACCTCATGCTGACTTTTGCCACAAAATGAGCAATACAGAAGGCGATCACTATCATTGTTGTTTCCCTGCTTGCCGTCACTCATAAAACACCTCGATCCTAGTCATTATCAGTACTGGTTTATTCTCAATTCTGGTTATTTCAAACCTGTTACTTTAGAACTCTGTAACCATTCTACACAAAGATTTATGCAGACGCTTCCTCAGGAAAAACTTCTCTTTTCGATAATACCTCATCAATCAAGCCATAATCTCTGGCTTCTTCAGCACCTTTGAAATTATCCCGTTCGGTATCCTTAGTAATCGTTTCCAATGACTGACCTGTATGCTTGGCAAAAATCATATTTAACTGTTCTCTCGCCTTCAGAATCTCACGCGCATGAATATCGATGTCAGATGCCTGGCCCTGAAAACCACCTAATGGCTGGTGAATCATCACCCGGGAGTGTGGTAGGCAATAACGCTTGCCCTTGGCACCACTCGCGAGTAACAAAGAGCCCATACTGGCCGCCTGTCCTACACACATGGTACTCACATCCGGCTTTATGAACTGCATGGTGTCGTATATCCCCATCCCGGCAGAAACTGAACCACCCGGGGAATTGATATAAAGATGAATATCCTTGTCTGGATTTTCTGACTCCAGATACAAAAACTGGGCAATAATCAAATTTGCAACATTGTCCTCGACAGGCCCTACCAGAAAGACAACTCTTTCTTTCAGGAGGCGAGAGTAAATATCATAAGAACGCTCGCCTCTTGGGGTTTGCTCAACCACCATAGGTACAAGATTAAGAGACTGTATCTCATTGTTTTTCATGATAATTTTGTCTTTATCCTCTTTTAACAAGTTCAGGCAGTTTCAGTCTGCCCTTAATTCATTAGTGCGTCAAACGCCAATTCCGTTTCATTTACTTTGGCTTTATCCATAATCCAGTCAACGACCTCCTCTTCGAGGATCAGGGCCTCAATCTCAGCCAGTCGGTTTTTATCCGAGTAATACCAGTTAATCACCTCTGAAGTATCTTCGTACCCTTCTGCCTCTTTTTCAATCTTGATCCGAACTTTCGAGGGATTAACCTTGATTTCATTTGTTTTTACAATATCGGCAATCAGCAATTGTAGCGTGACTCTCCTTTCCGCTTGCTCAATAAACATGGAATCATCCCCTGCCGGAAAATCACTTTCACTCAAGCCCTGCTGCTGCAATCTTGACTTGAATTGTGCCTGTAGTTGAGCAATTTCATTTGTTACCAATGATGTAGGCAAATCAATCTTGTTCGACTCATAAAGTTTTTCCATGACTGATTCTTTCACCTTGGTAAGTGCTTTCTGTTCAGACTCACGCACCATGTTTTTACGCACCTCTAGCTTAAATTCCTCCAAACCTCCCTCTGTCACACCCATAATGGAAAAGAATTCACTGTCCATCTCGGGTAAAACTAATTCATTAACAGTTTTCACATCCACTTCGAACTCAACATCCTTCCCCGCTTGTTCCGTATTGGTGTATTCGTCAGGAAATTTAAGCTTCAAAACCCTGTTATCTCCGGCCCTAGCACCCAACAGACCCTCTTCAAAACCTTCTATAAATCTTTTAGCGCCTAATTCAAGTGTAATGTCCTTTGCGGTTCCTCCTGAAAATTCCTCGCCGTCAATTCGACCGACAAAATCAATCACAATGGAGTCATCTTCAGCGGCCCCTCGTTCTACGGCCTCAGCCTTACGGTGTTGTTTACGCAATACATCAATCATCTTATTGACATCTTCATCTGATACCTTACACACCGGTTTTTCTATGGTCAGATCTTTCAGGGGTGATAGCTTTATTTCCGGAAAAACCTCAAATTTCGCAGTAAATACCAGGCCTTCTGTCTGCTCCAGATCCAATGGCTCCAGCTCGGGTTTACCAGCAGGTTGTAACTTTTCCTGTGTAATTGCTTCATACAAACTATTCTGGATTACTTCACCAATCACTTCCTGACGGACTCTTGTTCCGTATTTTTTTTGCACGATTTTTAGAGGAACCTTGCCTTGTCGGAAACCCTTGATTCGAGTTGTTTTTGTCATCGATTGCAATCTGTTCTGCACTTCGGTGGCTATCTTTTCTTCCGGCACTTCTACCCTTAATCGTTTTCCCAAGGGCCCGGTAGACTCAACTGATACTTGCATTTCTGTTCCTCAAAATTTCTCAGATTTAAATCAAATAAACCAACTTATAATGTTTTGTACCTGGTGAATAAAATAATGGTGCGAAAGGAGAGACTCGAACTCTCACGGGTTTACCCCACTGGAACCTAAATCCAGCGCGTCTACCAATTCCGCCACTCTCGCATTAGGCAATCGAAACGATATCGTCTTTCGGGATGAGGTTAAAGCGCGGCTATTATAAAGCCTGAACTATGCTTTGTAACCCCCGGATAAGATATTGATTTATGTATGGTTTGATGAGAACGTCAAACCTGTTGTAGAATTTTCAGGTCGGAATAAAGTAAGCCCTGGTACTTAGAAAAGCCTACTTAGAAACACTCTTTGCCGAATGATTTGCACATTCTTCGGCATTTTCGTGTGCCAGTTCTAGGATTGATAATGCAGTTTTTACCCCACTCATCACACACAGTCACACATTGCTTCTCTCTTCCCTCATTTTCTTTTGCGCCAGGGATGACTAAATCACCAGACTGAGGGTCAGAGTAAGTGATTGACTCCTCACTATTTTCAACGAGAAGCAGTGCCCCAACGATAGAATCATTGTGATTGAACACAACTGGTGCTTCATGGTGATAGTTTTCATGGGTGGCAGCGTTCACCTGCAATGTGCAAAACGCGAAGATATAAAAGACTAAAGATGTTTTTATGCTTTTCACAAATAACCCGCAATTATTCAATATCAAAAATTACTCATCTAGGTTTTTAGAACGATTGCCGAATGATAGTTCCGAAACCAATACAAGTATATATATGGTTTTTTGGTATAACGCTAGAGTGCGATGCTTTATGACATAAATTTGGTGAAATTACATAAAGTTATCATTAAACATCAACTTATATCGAAATCACAAATATGAGACCATGCGCGCATATTCTTGACAATATTCTAAGGACGATGGCGTATGACCATAACATTCCGTTCATTTAGCAAGCTATTATTTATTCTCCTGCTTTCCTTCCAGTTCGCCAATGCCATGGCGAATACAGGTAAAGCCTTCAGTATCAAGGGCACTGCAATCATTAATGGGTCAGAATTGAGTTCCGACGATACCATCAGGAAGGCGACATCATCAAACTGGTGCCAATAGCTCTGTAAAAATTATCATGAAAGATAGAACGGTGCTGGATATCAGCGAGAACACGGATTTTGAAGTCAGTAAATATTGTTACAGTCTTTGTTTGTACCGACCATATTGACCAATGGCACCGGCTTTTTCCAAAGCATCCGCTACCTCCGGTGGCATGTAATTTTCATCATGCTTGGCTAACACTTCTTTAGCCTGGAAAATACCATTTTCATCTAGTTTCCCATTCGCAACAATTCCCTGACCCTCGCGAAAAAGATCTGGCAATATTCCTTCATAAGTGATGGTTACCTGATTAAGCGTATCTGTCAGTACAAATTGGACTTCCAATGTTTCCGGATCACGGACAACACTGCCTTCCAATACAAGACCACCAATTCGAAAAGCACGATCGATGGGTGCTTCACCTGCTACGATTTGTGTAGGGGCGTAGAAATATAGCAGGTTTTTTTCAAATGCAGTCAATATCAACGCAACTGCGACGCCCATGCCAAGCGTGATGAAAAAAACCATGAAGATTCTTTTTTTACGCGGGGTCATTTCTTTCTCTGAGTCGACGTAGCCGATTATTCAACTCACGCAAGGTTTTACGCTGCAGGGAAAGTGATTGGATTACATTAAATATTAAAACAATTGCTGTTAAACCATATGAGGACCAGACATAAAAGCCATATCCTCCCATGTAAAAAAATTCCTGAATAGACATTTATGTTTTTGACTCCACCTTGTTTAACAGTTCACTGACCCAGGTACTGTGACATTCATATTCCAGAATTTCTGTTCTGGACCTAAGCAGAACTATAGTCACAAAATATGCTTTAAACGCCAATGCCATGATTAAAAGAGGAATCAGCATGTCGATATGAATCGAAGGAGCATCAATCTTTGAGACAGTAGCTCCCTGATGCAGGGTACTCCACCATTCGACTGAATAATGGATGATTGGGATATTGACAAGACCAACTAGCGCCAATATTGCACTTGCCCGTGCTGCAACCCTGCGATCTTCAAATGCTGATTGCAATGCCATATACCCCAGATATAAAAATAACAAAATCAATTCAGAAGTTAGCCTGGCATCCCATACCCACCAGGTCCCCCACATAGGCTTCCCCCAGAGAGAGCCAGTGGCCAATGCAAGAAATGTAAATGAAGCACCCACCGGCGCACAACTCTTGGCTAGTACATCAGCGATCTTGATATGCCAGATCAAACCTACGCCCCCTGCTACTGCCATCACAATATATATAAACAGGGACATCCAGGCGGATGGCACATGCACGTAGATAATTCTGAAACTCTCACCCTGCTGATAATCAGCAGGAGCAAAAACTAACCCGCCATAAAGACCAGCAATCATTAACAGGGCAGTGAGCCATGAAAACCATGGTGTCAGCAGAACTGCTAGATTGTAAAAATACTTCGGAGAAACTAGTCGATGAAATTGTTTTAGCATTTATGTTAACTCATACGAATTCGCAAGGAATAAGCTGTCGCAATCGGCGCCAGCGTAACAGATAATGCTAGCATTCCGGACAAGAAATAAAGCTCGGCATCAACGGGAAGATCTACCATGGCATTTTCCACTGCCAACATGGAAAAAATCAGGGTCGGCATATACAGAGGCAAAATAATCAAGCTGAGAAGCATACCACCACTACGCAAACCTACTGTTAATGCAACAGCTATGGCACCAATCAAACTCAGCACGGGAGTCCCCAATAAAAGCGTTAAAAAAAGTGCCTGTAATGCCTGTGTCGATAATGACAACAAATAAGCCGTCAACATTGCAATAATAATCAGTGGCAATCCTGTCAGGCACCAATGTGCTGTAATCTTTGCTGCAACCAACAGCGTCAACGGACATCCGGAAAGTACCATCTGTTCAGCCGAACCATCATCATAATCAGATCGAAATATACCTTCGAGTGAAAGGCTTGAGGCCAATAATGCGGTGATCCAGATCATTCCTGCCGTCACTCTCCTTAACAATTCTGGATCCGAACCAAATGCAAACGGAAACAAAACAATGACCATAATAAAAAAAATAAGTGGGTTGGCAAGTTCCGCACGATATCTGGATGCGAGAATAATATCTCGTAAAAAAATAACCCTGAAGACATTCCAGTAAGAGTACATTATTTCTTCCCGAGATGAATATGCATTATGGAACAATTTTCAATTTCCATGGGCTGATGAGTCGCAAAAATAATAATACCTCCGCGAGCACAATGCTCCGCGATCAGCCGCTCGATAACCAATTTGCCCGACGCATCCAGTGAAGTAAACGGCTCATCCAGAAGCCAGATTGCAGCCTTTGTTACAAATAACCGTGCAAGCGCTACGCGACGTTTCTGCCCTGCTGACATGCGACTTAAAGGGATTGTATCCATACCAGCCAGTTCAACCTGATCCAGAGCATTTGATAATGGGATATCTGGCTTTGAACCCGCTAATGCCACCATCACTCGAAGATTTTCCAATGCAGTTAGGGCGTCTTTCACTCCGTTCAAATGGCCGATATAAATGATCTCTTGCTGATATTCATAACGGCATCTTGATATTTCCTTTCCCTGCCAGATTATCTCTCCGGCATTTGGCTGCATAAGGCCAGCGAGTAGTCGCAGCAGACTGCTTTTGCCACTTCCATTTACTCCATCGATCTGAAGCAAGTCTCCTGTATGCAATTTGAAACTAACATCTTGAAACAAAATAATATCCTGACGAATACATTCAATTCCTGATACTTCAAGCTGTGATAACTCATCTTCCTTGCAGTTATATTGTATTGTTTTTAAGGCGTTCAATTTCTGTATGCGATTCATCAAGTGAATTATTCTTTAATAAAGATCTGTTCCTTACTCATTTATCTTAATTACCGCATCTATAAGATATAATGAACTCGTAGTTTGATAAAGATTAATTAATATTGCTCTGTATGACTTTCTTTCACGCTTTGAATAGCGTCCAAAACCCGATACAGACAAAGCCGAGCCCGGCAATGTAGTGTAAATATTTTTCACTCAAGTAATGTGAAATAAAACCACCTGCTAATACTCCAATTGCAGATGCAAGTATCAGTGCCAGTGAGGCACCAAGAAATACTGTGAATTTATTCACTTCTTTATCTGCTGCAAAGAGCATTGTCGCCAGTTGAGTTTTATCACCAAGTTCAGCAATAAAAATAACTATAAAAACGCCTAGCAGTAGTTTTATATCCATTCCGATTTTGTTCTCAATATATTGGAAATATGTATTGCCACCAACCAGTTTAAAAATGCCAGATACAGTTAACTATAATCTTTATAAATAATTCTAGGGCAGGATCTGATCTATAGTGATGTTTACTCCAGTCACTTCCCCTGGTTGAATGTCAGCACTCGATCCGGACAGATCTCCGCTGCGTGGTGCGGCATCACCACTTTTAGAAACACGCGCGCTGATGACAACCTGTTTGAATTTTGACAATCTCATGGCAGGTGACATGGCCGTAGAATCGTCCAATGTTACCTTAACAGGGAGATCTTTTACCTGTTTGCGAACAATCGCCAGTGGCATACGCGGGCCTTCAGAAGCACGGGCAAAAATAAATACCGTGTCTTCCGGACTTGCTTCTTTCAGTAGTGCTGAAGCCAGATTGACCTGTACATCAATTGCAGACATCGATGTATCTATCACCTCAGTAACAGCAATACCCTTGTCAGGAGATATTGCAGCGGCATTTTGTTTAATTTTATTTAACTTCTCTACCAGGGATTCTGATTCATCACTTCCCGGTGGTAAAACATTCAACAATTGTTCCCAATAGTGAAGTGTTTTTGCAATATCTCCTCGCTCGAAACTGGCATAACCTGCGATCCGGAGCGCTTTTGGTTCATTCGGGTTTGCCTGTAAGGAGAGATTAATCAGATTTGCTGCCTCTTCTGTAAAGCTGTTGTTATTTGCCAATATCAACGCTTCTGAATAGTCTGCCAGTAATTGTGGGTCATCACCGATATATTTGCGTGCATTCTGGTAAGCAATCACTGCATCCTGATATCTATTCATCACAAGATATGTACGCGCCAAAAGTCTCCAGCCTTCACCATTTTCTGGCTGTTCCTGCAGATGTGCGCTTAAGTTTGCAACCATTTTTTCAATGGAATGTATCGCGCCCTGGTTTGTTTGTTGTTCTTTTTTATCAACCTGGACGCTCACCATATCAATGTTTCCCAGCATTAGATATGTGACAATGACAAACACCGGGAAAACAACAATAATCGGCACCATTGTTTTGAATGAAATACTTGTATCGACGTGGTTATTATCTTTTCCAGTATCTGTAATATCCGTTAGTAAATTTCGTTCCAGTTCGTGTTTGGCACCATTGAATTCATTTTCATCAATATTGCCTTCCTTTAAATCGTTTTTTAGTTCCTGTAGATGTTCTTTATGGATATGGATGTTTAGTTCGTTACGAATCCCGGTACCATTATTATGATGGTGGCGGATTATCGGTACCAACACAAAGGCAAGCGCTAGCAGCAACATACACGCATTAACGACCCAAAAGATCATTATCATTTTTTGTTCCCCAAAAGATCTTCGTTCAGTATTTGATCCGCAACTTCCTGTTCTTCCTCATTCAGCGCGTGAAATTGTTGCTTGCGTATCAATAAAATTGTGATGCAGATGCCAATTATTAAAAAGATAACGGGAGCCAACCAAAGCAAATACGTTGTCGATTTGAATGGCGGGCGGTACAGTACAAAATCACCGTATCTTGCAACCAAGTATTTAATGATGTCTTCATTGTTATCGCCTTCAATCAACAGGCGATAAACCTCCTGTCTTAGATCCTGCGCCAGATCGGCATTAGAATCTGCGAGTGACTGGTTTTGACAAACCAGACAACGTAGTCCTTCTATAAGCGCCATATACCGCTGTTCCTGTGCAGGATCTGTAAAATCCAGTGGGACATCAGCAGCATTTACACTTGATGCCAGTGCCATCAGAAAAACAATTAAACCAGTTAACAAATTGACCTTCATAAGCCGACGGCCTTGAGTTGCTTAATGATGGGCAGTAGTTTATTTTTCAAAATATCCTCAGTAATAGGACCAATGTGTTTGTATCGAATGATACCTTTGTGATCAATGATAAACGTTTCCGGGACACCGTAGACACCAAAATCGATTCCCAACTTACCATTAAGATCATGAATATTTTTTGTATAGGGATCGCCATAATAGTCGAGCCAACGCAATGCTTCTTCA
>SMWN01000063.1 GCA_004356415.1 Gammaproteobacteria bacterium | reverse complement strand
TGCGATTAGTTCAGCACAATGTCTTTGTCCATAATTAAAACTCAATGCGTAGCATTGATAGCCATGATCTTTTGCAATAGCTAATATCGTAGCAGAGTCTAGCCCACCGGAAAGAAGAATCACCGCTTTCACTGCAAGCAGTTCCTGTATTTCTGCAAAATATGATCATTATATCGATTTAAGTTCATCGAATAATTCCCAGAAAATTATTTAAGGAGGCATCATTTTCCGGGCACATCGCCCCACAGGTATTTATGCAACTGAATTTGTAATCTGACGGGTAATTGATCCTCCAGTATCCAGTCGGCCAATTGCGTTGTCCGTATTTCGCCATAACTCCCTGAGAAAAGTACTTCACATTGATCGTTTAGTTTATATTTATATAATTTTTCTTTTGACCATTCATAGTCTTCACGATCACAGATCACAAACTTGACCTGATCATTTGGTGTCAGGTATTGAATGTTGTCATATAAATTTTTATCAACCTCCCCGGAGGCAGGTGTTTTCAGATCGACAATTCTGGCAACACGATTATCGATATCCTGAATATCCAGTGCACCACTGGTTTCTAATGAGACATCATAGTCTTCATCACAAAGAATAGTTAATAAAGGTCTGCAGTTTTTTTGTGCCAGTGGTTCTCCACCTGTAACGGTTACATGCTTAACTTTATAATCCGAGATCTTCTCCAGAATTTCAGCAAGCGTCATCTGCTCACCTTCATGGAAGGCATACTCGGTATCACAATAAGCACAGCGCAGCGGGCAGCCAGTTAAACGTATAAAAATGGTGGGTAATCCTGCTCTACTGGTTTCTCCCTGTATCGAGAAAAATATTTCGTTAATCTTCAGGGTTAGATCCAGGGACAGGTCAGTATTTTTTTGAGATGGGGCCATTTTGAAGGGTTAATTCAGTCAGTCTCTAGACTACGTCAGAGACCAGATAATTAATTTTAGAACAATCAGTGCTTGTTATCTATAAGACTTAAATTTTATGAATCGTTGATATGCTTTAAACGATCATCCGCAAGACGTGATGCGGTGGTGCCTGGAAAGCGTTGCCTGACATCGGTATACCAGAGTTTAGCTTCCTCCGCCTTGCCCAGCTCCTGATAGCTGTAACCAATTTTTAGCAAACCATGCGGGACTTTCTGGCTTTCTGGATAGTTGGACACCAGATTGTTGTATTCTCTAATTGCATCTTCATATTGGCGTTTTACATACAAAGCTTCGGCCATCCAGTACTGGGCATTATCTGAATATTGATTATCCGGATGCGCTTTAACAAATTTGGCAAAGGCTTTGATGGCCTGATCGTATTGAGACTGTTTTAGAAGTTTAAATGCTTGCTGATATTCTGCCTGTATCTGCACCTGATCTGTTTCTGTGTCTATGTTAATTTCTGTAGCGGTATCTTCTGTTGCCGTTACTGCTTGTTGGCCAGAAGTAGATTCTTGTGGGGTCTGTGTTTCAACTTGTTTCAGTGTCAGTGCTGTGGTTTCTGTCTGATTACCATGTAGATTTTCGGGTGGATTGACTGTTTCTGTTGTGCCTAATGTTTCCAGTGGAGGATTCCTGTCCGTTGAACTCCCAGAATTTTCAATTGACTGAAGTCGACGATCAACATCCGTGTATAAATCACGCTGTCTTTTTTTCATTTGATCAAGCACGTGATTGTTTACTTCAATTTCACCACGAAGCTGTGCAATTTCCTTCTGCAGAAGTTCTATCTGTTGCAACATATCCAACAGGGCATTGCTCTGTAACAGACGCTCTATATTTGCCAGACGTTGTTCTAACTGTGGCGAAGTTGGCGTTGTAACCGGAGCTCCCTTGTTCGTGGCAAATACCGTAGGAGAAAATAAAATACCCGAAACTAAAAATAAATCTAATAATTTTTTAAACAACAAAATAAATTCCTCAATAAAGAATTTCTACACGTCTGTTCTGGCTCCATGAATAATCATCATGATCGTCTATGGCCGGTCTTTCTTCCCCATAACTGACAGTACGTATTTGATCAGGTGACGCACCCAACAGGGTCATTTGTCGTTTCACTGTTTGTGCACGCCTTTCCCCCAGGGCCAGATTGTATTCACGAGATCCACGTTCATCTGCATGACCTTCCAAAGTCATAATGGTGTTTGGATTTGCGACCAGATAAGCAGCGTGTGCTTCAACCGTTTCACGGTATTCAAATTGGATATCACTGCTATCATATTCGAAATAAATGATCCTGACTGAGAGAGGGCCTTGTGGGTCATCCAGTGAGCTGATACCTGATGTCTCATCGTCTTCTGTGCCGTAAGTCTGTGCTTCGGAAGAAGCATCATCTGTGGCATCGCTTAGATTTGTACCTTGATCTTCAACAGCAACAGCATCATCTGCTTTTTCCGGCGTGGATTCACAGGCAAAGAGAAACGCCGTAAAGATCAAAACTATCATGGATTTTGTGTTCATCATTTTCTCCTATCGGCAATTTGCCGGGTACTGAAACAGAATAACATAATCTGGTAATTCTCTTGATTACCGTCTTGGTAAAAAGGGTCCCCACGCGGGTTCTCGAACCTCGCCATCTTGCAGGGCAAGGCGTTGGTGAACCTGTCCGTCTGCTGAAACAGCGGCAAGGGTCGTCCCGCGGGCACCTGTTGTGGTGTAGATAATCATATGGTCATTGGGGGCAAAACTGGGGGACTCATCGAGTCGTGCCTTCGTCAGAATGTCAGAAAAGCCGTTGCGTAGATCAAGAATGGCAATTCGATAAATCCCCCCTTGGCCCGTTACCATGATCATAGAATTACCATCAGACGAGTAACGAGGCCTGGCATGATAAGGCCCATTAAATGTAAGTCTTTTTGGTTTTCCGCCACCGCGTACGGCCACTTCGTAAATTTGAGGGCTACCACCGCGGTCTGAGGTGAAGGCCAGTTTCTTACCATCCTTGGACCAGTTTGGTTCGGTATCAATCGCCTGATTATTCGTGATACGCCGTAGGGTTCTTGACTCAAGATGCATGATGTAAATTTCAGTATTACCATCTTTGGACAAAGTCATCGCCAGACTTGAACCATCAGGAGACCAGGCAGGCGCGCTATTGATTCCTTTGTTTGCTGCGACATTGTCGCGCTTTCCGGTCTTTATATCCTGTACAAAGATGTTAGAATTTTTGCCTTCGAAGGAAACGTAAGCCAGGCGTTTGCCATCCGGTGACCAACTTGGTGACATTAAGGGCTCAGGTGATTCAAGCAGGATCTGGGGATTGTGGCCATCGGCATCTGCAATCTGTAAGGAAAAAATCTTACTACCATCTCTTTTTTGATTCACAGTGATGTAAGCAATGCGGGTTGCGAATGCCCCTCGTACACCAATCAGCTTTTCATAAATGATGTCGCTGATTTCATGCGCCGTTGTTCTTAGTTGCGCCTTTGTTGAAGGCAGTCGAAATCCTGCAATTTGTTTTTCTTTATAGACATCAATGAGTCGAAATTCGACTTCATATTCACCCGCCTCGGTTAATACCAATTGACCAATCACAAGGTTCTCCATACCCAGCAAACGCCAGTCTCTAAAATTGACATCCTTATATTCAGCAGGGCGTTGTGGCAGATCCTTAAAATCCATTGCTTCAAATCGTGCACTGCGTTCTAGATCACCTGCGACAATTTCTGATAAATCGATGGGTGCTAATGAAGTCTGTGACCAACCGAAGGGGACGATAGCAACGGGGATCGGATTTTCCACGCCCTGTTCGATGGTGATATCAAGGGCAAGGGCATTATTCAGAACCAATAATGTGCCCAATAATATGTGGGTAAAAAAAACAATACTTCCGAACTTTCTTATATTCATTAATCAATAACCTTAATTTGTTGGCTTGAAGTACAACTTTATTTCGCGCAAATCAAGTCTTTCAAATGTTTCAACATCGTCAGGGACAGGTAATGGTGATGCCTTTTGAGTTGCGTTGACAGCACGTCTGTCAAATATATCGTGACCACTTGATTTCGCAATAGTCACATCTATCACATCACCGCCAGGCACCAAACGCACACGCAATTCGCATTCCAGATCATCTGGTAAACCTACCTTGTTAAATTTACTTTCGATACTTCGTTTAATATTGTTTGATATTCTGTTGATCAATTCCTGATCTTTTGAAGCTTGTTTTGCAGTTTCTTCGGCATTCATTGCATCAGCAAGTTCCTTTTCACGACGATTATTTTCGGCTACTTTTTTCTCCTCAGCTATTTTTTGTTGTCGTGCCTTGTCTTCAGCCTTGAGCTTTTCTGCCTTCGCTTCAGCTTCTTTTATCTTTTTTTCTTCGAGTTCTCGTTTTTTCTTAAGTTCCGCTTTTTCTTTCTCTAGTTTTTTCAGGCGAACCTGTTCTTCTTTAAGTTTTTTTTGTTCCTGTTCTTTTTTCTTTTTTGCCTCGGCCAGTTTTTTCTCTTCTTCCTTACGTTTTTTCTCTAGATTATTGGCCTTTTTTTCCAGTTCTTCCAGACGTTGTTTTTCTTTTTTATGTTTTTCTTCTTCAATTTTTCTGATTCGTTCTAATTCAAGATCGACTTGTTTTTTATCAATTACTACTGCCTGGACAACATTTACATCTTGACGAATTTGAGTTTTTGGTTGTGGTGTGAATTCAAAACTAAATAATAACAATACTCCAACGACCAGATGCAGTATTAATGAAAGCACAGAAGAACTGAGTGTCGTAAACCAACCGAGTCTCATTGGACATCAATTCTCCGGAGGTTCAGTGATCATGCCGACACTGGGGACGCCTGCGCTCTGTAACAAGGCCATCAATCCAATAACTCGCCCATAAGGGACGTTCGTGTCACCGCCCACTAACACCGGAATCCCAGGTTGATATTTCAAAAGAGCATTAACGCGATTCGCCAAATCTTCAGAGCTAATAGGTTTATCCTGATCCTCGCCATAGTTAATATAGAAATTTCCCGCCGCATCAACATTTATGATTACCGGTTCCTTATTCTGTTCTGTCTGTAATGGTTTCGATGGAACCTGTGGTAGATCGATTTTTACCCCCTGACTGAGTAAGGGAGTGGTGATCATAAATATCACCAGTAACACCAACATCACATCTATGTAGGGAACGACGTTGATATCTGCTATAGGTCGTTTGCGTATGCGTTGTCTCATTCTTTTATAAGTTAAGTGTTATAAAGTAAAAAAGTGAAAAGCAAGGAACGATTCGTGATTTGTGCATGACACACCGTGGGAAGCATCTGCCGGCATCTGATAATATTTTTGACACATTTCACGTTTCACCTTTAACTTTTCACATCCTAAGAATGTGCATGCCGATGAAGAATCGATGAAAATTCGTCCATAAATATGTCATAACGACTGATTAATCTTTCAACATCATTTGTATAACGATTGTAGGCAATCACGGCCGGTATCGCGGCAAACAAACCCATCGCCGTGGCGATCAACGCTTCGGCAATTCCTGGCGCTACCAATGCGATGGAGGCCTGTTGTACATTGCCCAGGGCACGAAAGCTGTTCATGATGCCCCATACCGTGCCAAACAAACCAACATAGGGGCTGGTTGATCCCACGGTTGCCAGAAATGAAAGATTGGTTTCAAGGACATCAATTTCCTTGTTCATGGCGATGCGCATGGCACGTTGTGCACCTTCAATAATGGCATCCGGCAGAATATTTTCCTGGCTCCGTAAGCGGGCAAATTCCTTGAAGCCTGCTTCAAATATTTTTTCCATGCCCGTCAAAGGGTTTCTGCTATTGGAAATGCGATTATAAAGTGGCGATAGATCTTCCAGTGACCAAAACTGACCTTCAAATTTTTCAGCTTCTTTTTTTGCCCTGTTTAACATAACACGTTTATTAAAAATCATTGTCCATGAAACAAACGAAGTGATGACCAACGACAATATCACCAGCTGAACCAGCAAACTTGCGTTCAGAATTAAATGCAAATAACTAAGATCAGTTGTAGTTGACATTAATTCAGCTCCAGTAAAATATTTTCAGGAATAGGTTCGGGTTTCATCGTGCTGCTATTGAGACAGGCAATCTTGATCTCTGCCTTGCAAATGGTTTCTTTAGATTGATTAAAAATGATCTGCTCAAAAACCAGACTGGCTCTTCGTGTATGCATAATCCGGGTTTTGATATTAAGCAGCTCGTTAAAAAGTGCTGGCTTATGAAAATCTATATTCACTTTTCGCACGGCAAATAAAATTCTATCTTGCTCAATCAGGGCATTCTGCTCGAAGCCAATATGGCGTAACCATTCCGTGCGAGCGCGTTCCATAAAGTTGAGATAGTGACTGTGGTATACAACACCGCCAGCATCTGTATCTTCGTAATAAACACGCACTTGAAGTTCGAATTCTTTTTTGGCGGTTTCATTATTCATTAAACAAATCCGGTTCTGATTTGGTCATCCCTGATTCAATTGTACTTGGGGCATCCAGTCCAAAATGCAGATAGGCGGTTTTTGTGGCGGTACGGCCTCTTGAGGTGCGCATCAAAAAGCCCTGCTGGATCAGGAAAGGTTCAAGCACATCTTCAATAGTGTCACGTTCTTCGCCAATGGCCGCGGCGAGATTGCTGAGCCCAACAGGCCCCCCATCAAACTTCTGGATGATGGCCAGCAATAATTTACGATCCATTACGTCAAAACCATGCACATCGACATTCAACATATCCAATGCTTTGTTCGCCACCGCCTCTGTGATGTCACCATCACATTTGACCTCAGAGTAGTCACGAACACGTCTCAGCAAGCGATTGGCAATACGTGGCGTGCCTCTTGAGCGTGCAGCAATTTCCTTGGTACCGGCATCGTCTATTTTCACCTCCATGATATTGGCGGAACGTTTAACAATACTGGACAGTTCATCAGCGCTGTAAAATTCCAGTCGCTGTACAATGCCGAATCGATCTCTGAGGGGGGAGGTTAACAGGCCAGCCCGGGTAGTGGCGCCGACCAGTGTAAAGGGCGGTACATCCAGCTTGATCGCCCTTGCGGCAGGGCCTTCGCCAATCATAATATCAATTTGGTATTCTTCCATGGCGGGATAAAGCACTTCTTCGACGACTGGACTTAGACGATGGATTTCATCGATAAATAAGACATCATTGGGCTCTAGATTGGTCAACAGTGCTGCCAGATCACCCTGTCGTTCCAGTACAGGCCCGGAGGTCTGGCGCATGTTTACGCCCATTTCATTGGCAATAATATGTGCTAATGTCGTTTTCCCCAGGCCGGGTGGCCCAAAGATTAATACGTGATCCAGAGGTTCCTGGCGTTTGCGTGCGGCACCAATGAATATCTCCATTTGTTCATGGACAGACTGTTGTCCGATATAATCTACAAGCCGTTTTGGGCGCAGGGTATTATCCGCCGCAACATCCTCAGCGGTGCTTGTGGAGACGATATTTGGATTAGGCTCGGCAGTCATAATTATTTAGTGTGCTATTTTCCCTTTTAACGCTTCAATATGCCAATCGGGTTAATTTTTGCCCCATTCATTGATATGCCATATTACGAAGGAATTATGGCGAGATTATGTCAGAAGGCTGGAAATCTACTGTCTGGAAATCAATATGACTCATAATTCACTGGCCATTATTTCTTTATGAAGGCCTTGAGTGCTCCGCGAATAATCTCTTCGCTGGTCATTTCATCTGTGGCGACGGCGAAGACTAAACGACTGGCCTCCTGTGGTTTATAACCAAGTGCTATCAGTGCGCTGACAGCATCGTCAGACTGGCTGCTTGCCCGGCCCAGTGCATTATCTGCTGAACTACTGGCAACGGAACTTAACTCCCAGTCTTTCAGACGGTCACGCATTTCTATGATGAGTCTTTCCGCTGTCTTTTTGCCCACGCCTGGTAGCCTGACCAGGCTAAGCGCATCGCCATCACGAATGCATTGTGCAAAATGATCGGCTTCCATCCCGGAGAGGATGGTGAGCGCCATTTTTGCACCGACACCATTCACCTTAATCAAGGTGCGGAACATGGTTCGTTCATTATGCGTGGCAAAGCCAAATAGCAGGTGCGCATCGTCGCGAATTGCCAGATGGGTAAATAAGGTGACTTCCACGCCCGTGTCAGGCAGTTTGTAGAAGGTGGTCATGGGCGCTTCAATTTCGTAAGAAACCCCTTGCACATCGACCAGCAAATGCGGTGGTTGTTTGTGGATTAATATGCCGCGTATTTGGCCTATCATCATAAGTCTCCGGTCATACTAGTCGCCCACCCTTGACACCGCGCACACCTTCAATGCGCATCAGGATATCTCTGGAGTGGCCATGACACAGTGCTATAGCCAGAGCATCTGCCGCATCTTCCTGCAGATCCCCCTGTAGGCATAGTAGGATCTTCACCATATGTTGTACTTGTTCCTTCTTGGCATGCCCTTTACCGACAGTGGCTTGTTTGACCTGATTTGCCGTGTATTCAAAGACTTCCAGTTTTCTGGTGGCACAGGCGGCAATGGCTGTGCCACGGGCCTGCCCGAGCTTCAGTGCTGAATCCGCATTCTTATGCATAAACACTTTTTCAATTGAAACTTCTTCGGGCTGGTATTCAGTAATGATGGCATTAATTTCCCTGAAGATTTGATGTAATTTTTCAGCCAGTGTCTCGCCTTTGACCCGGATACAACCATTAGTCACGTGCTTGGCATGATTACCTTCGATATCAATCACACCATAACCGGTTATTCGAGAGCCTGGGTCTATACCAAGTATTCGGGTCATTTAATCTAGTTGTGCCAGCACATCATCAGGGATATCTGCATTGGAATAAACCTTCTGTACATCATCCAGATCTTCCAGCACATCAAGCAAATGTAGCATGGTCTCTGCATTTTTAAGATCAAGCGTCGAAGAGGTTGAAGCGTGCATGGTTATTTCGGCGTTTTCCGGTTCAAGTCCTGCAGCAATCAAGGCTTCTTTCACATCGATAAAACTATCCGGTTCGGTAATCACATCTATCGAGCCATCGTCATTGCTGACGACATCCTCTGCACCACCTTCCAGCGCGGCTTCCATAATCGCATCTTCATCTGCACCAGAAGCGTATGAAATCAGCCCCACCTTGGAAAACAGATAAGCCACTGAGCCATCTGTGCCCAGGTTGCCATTATATTTGGAAAAGGCATGGCGTACTTCGGCAACTGTACGATTTTTATTATCTGTCATGGTATCCACCAGCACCGCCACACCACCCGGGCCATAACCCTCGTAGCGAATTTCCTCAACGTTTTCGCCTTCACCACCACCGGCACCGCGCTTGATTGCCCTTTCAATTGTATCTTTGGGCATGCTCTGGGACTTGGCGCTATCAACAGCAGCACGTAACCTTGGGTTGGCATCCGGATCACCGCCGCCCATTTTAGCGGCAATGGTGACTTCTCGAATCAGTTTGGTGAACAGTTTGCCACGTTTGGCATCTTGTCTGCCTTTTCGGTGTTGGATGTTCGCCCATTTACTATGTCCTGCCATTTATTTCTTCCACTGTGGTTGCTTGGTTTGAAATTGGTGGGGATTTTAGCATTTGTGGGCGGGGTGTCCCAACTATTGGGAGTAGGTTGGATATTATGATATTCATACCACGATTTGGTTTTGCCCTGTGCGGCAACCTCCTTTTCTTTGAAGAAAAGGAGGCAAAAGAACCTTTCCCCAATAACTGGCCCCAAATAAAATTTGGGGCTTTCCTGCATTCATACAATCACTAACGCGTCGCCCATAGACTCGTCCATGATTCGATGGGCTAAAGCGCACATACCTGTGCGCTTCCCGCTACCGATTGCAATCATTTCGGCAAGTTATCAAGGGGATTTAAACTACCAAAGTGTTATCTTTATTAAGATCGATCTATCCTGAATCGTATTTGCTTCTCAATCCTATAAGGAAAGGAAAAGAATGAGATTTTCACAGAGAATAGGAAAATCACCATCAACCAAACTTGTCCAGCTAGAGAGTATTGATGATGATTTGAAAAGCAGCCTATGGAGTGCAATTACACTTGTTTATTTTGAAAGGGTTTCCTTTAAAGAATATTATGATGATCGGACAAAAAAATGTAACTTATTTAATTTTTTAACATCTCTCTGGCTTCACCATTTTAAATATCCGATAGATCAGATTCCCAATAGCTTTTCCGATGCAGTAAGTTATCTGAGGAATCATTATTTTTCCGCAGAGTGGGATGAAATACTGGACTTTGTGGAAGCTTGCTCAGAATATGGGCCTAGTCATAATAAAAATGAATTTGTTGGTTTATGTAATAGCTATTTAGAAAGAGAAAACTCTGCTTACCGATTTGTTAATGAACAACTTTCAGAAATTACCTCCGAAGTAGAGATCGAATCTGTTGAGGAAGCAATAAATATATCCGGAAAATATGGAGGTGTCCGAGAACATTTAAAAACAGCTCTTAGCTTATTAAATGATAGAGCAAATCCCGACTATAGAAATTCAATTAAAGAATCAATTTCTGCGGTTGAGTCGCTTGCGAAGATCCTTTCCGGAGATGATAAAGCTACTTTAGGACAAGCTCTTAAAGTCATTGAGAAAAATGGCAATCTACATCAAGCACTAAAATCTGCCTTTTCATCACTATATGGTTATACAAGTGATGAAGGTGGAATACGTCATGCTCTTCTTGAGGAGTCTACCCTGAAAAAGGCAGACGCAAGATTCATGCTTGTAAGTTGTTCTACATTTATTAACTACCTAATAGAACTTAGTAGTGAGTAGAGCTAAGTAAAAAAATACTCAGGCGTCGTTATTCCCCAATACTTGCTGATTGTGTTCTTTCGCAAAATCCAACAAACGTTGTATAGGTAAACGTGCGCGTTTACCGAGTTCCGGATCAACATGAATTTCGCCACTGCCTGTTTCTAAACACTCGACTACTTTCCTAAGACTGTTCATTGCCATCCAGGGACAGTGACCACAACTGATACAGGTTGCACCTTTGCCACTAGTCGGGGCTTCGATGAATATTTTATCCGGTGCGGCTTCCTGCATTTTATGGAAGATGCCTTTGTCTGTGGCGACGATAAATTCTCTAGCATCCAGTTCTCTGGCAGCTTTTATAATGCCCGTTGTTGAACTAACCACATCGGCAAGTTCGATGACGGATGCGGGGGATTCCGGATGTACCAGGACTTTGGCATCGGGATGTTGCTTCATTAATTCTGCAAGCTCAATCGCTTTAAACTCTTCATGGACAATACAGACGCCTTGCCACAAGAGCATATCTGCGCCAGTTTGTTCCTGAATATACTGACCAAGATATTTATCCGGTGCCCAAATAAACTTCTCACCTTTTGCCTGCAGGTGATTGATGATATCCAGCGCACTGCCCGAGGTCACTACCCAATCAGAGCGAGCTTTCACTGCCGCGCTGGTGTTGGCATAGACAATCACAGTCCTATCAGGGTGTTGATCGCAAAATTGACTGAATGCATCAATAGGGCAGCCTATATCCAGTGAACAGTCGGCATTCAAATCCGGCATCAGGATACGTTTTTCAGGGTTTAATATCTTGGCGGTTTCGCCCATGAACTTAACGCCACAGACAATCAGGGTGTCTGCTTCTGATTCATTACCAAAGCGGGCCATATCCAGGGAGTCGGAAACATAACCCACGGTCGCGTCAGCGATTAACTGTAGATCAGGATCGGTGTAGTAATGTGCCACCATCACGGCATTTTGTTCTTTTAATAATTGTTTGATGCGTGACTTGAAGTCATCGCACTCTGCGTCACTCAGTACCTCAGTAATGGTCTCGGGAATATCTTCGCGCTTAAGCGTACAAATTTCTGCTGAAGGGAGTGCTGTTGTCATAACTCAATCTATCAAACTAGTACTATCTGACTGAAGTATAGTGTTTTATTCTGATGCGGGCTGAGTGTCTTCTTTTTTAGCCGGCTTAGCCAGCTTGATACCCAGTTCGCGTAGTTGTTCTGGCGAAGCGGGGGTCGGGGCTTCGGTCAGTAGACAGCTTGCGGTTTGTGTTTTTGGAAAGGCAATCACGTCTCGAATCGAGCTGGCACCTACCATCAACATGATCAGTCGATCCAGCCCAAAAGCGATACCGCCATGTGGTGGACAGCCGTAATCAAGTGCATTAATGAGAAAACCGAACTTATCCTCAGCTTCCTGTTGTTCAATACCCAGCAGTTTCAAAACCGTTCTTTGCATTTCAGGCCGATGGATACGAATCGAGCCGCCCCCCAGTTCAACGCCATTCAATACCAGGTCATAGGCACGTGACAGGGCTTTGCCTGGATCGGCTTCAAGCTCGCTTGCTTCCGCAACACAAGGCGCGGTAAAGGGATGATGCAGTGCATCCCAGCGCTTTTCATCCTCGTTGTATTCGAACATGGGGAAATCAACTATCCAGACCGGTTGCCATTCACTTTCAAGCAAACCTCTATCTTGTGCCAGTTTGTTGCGGAGTGCGCCCAACGCATCGTTGACGATCCTGGTTTTATCCGCACCGAAGAAAATCAGATCGCCATTTTCTGCCTGTGTGCGTTCCATGATGGTCGATACCACTTCATCTGGCAGAAATTTTAATATAGGAGATTGTAATCCTTCTGTTCCGGCAGTCACATCGTTGACCTTGATGTAAGCGAGGCCCTTGGCGCCATAATTTGCGACAAAATCGGTGTAGCCATCAATTTCTTTGCGGGACAGTTCACTGCCTGCCGGTAACCTCAGCGCAGCTACACGGCCATTCTCCATCTTCGCCGGGCCTGAGAAAACCTTGAATTCAACACCTGTCATGACATCAGAGATATCTACCAGTTTTAATGGGTTACGCAAGTCCGGGCGATCTGTGCCAAATCGATGCATGGCTTCTTCATAAGTAATACGTGGGAAAGGCTCGGGGAGATCAATATTCAGCGCATCTTTGAACAAAAAGATCATCATTTCTTCCATGATGG
>SMWN01000062.1 GCA_004356415.1 Gammaproteobacteria bacterium | reverse complement strand
TCCAGTGCACCTTCGCCCGTAACTGCTTCGAGTCGGCGAACACCTGCTGCAACACCGGACTCGGAAATTATCTTCATTAGGCCAATATCTCCGGTGCGGCTCACGTGCGTGCCACCACATAATTCTGTGGAGAATTCTCCACCAATCTTGAGTACCCGGACGGACTCGTCATATTTCTCACCAAACAATGACATAGCCCCGGACTTTTTGGCATCCTCAAGCGACATCACCTGAACTTCTGTCTCCCTGTTCTCAAGAATTTGATGATTCACCAATGATTCAATTTGCAATAACTGATCTGCATTGACAGGCTCGGTATGTGAGAAATCAAAACGTAACCTCTCTGGGCTAACTAAAGAGCCTTTCTGTGTAACATGCTCCCCCAATAGTTTTCTCAAGGCAGCATGCAGTAAATGCGTGGCAGAATGGTTACGCATAATGTGTAAACGCCGGATCTGATCAATCCGACAATTCAAAAGCTGACCAACTTTTAATTCACCCTCTTGTAGTGACCCTAAATGCACATGTGCCAAGCCCTGTTTCTGTGTATCACTGACATCAAATATTATCCCCTCAGCAGACAGTAAACCCGTATCGCCGATCTGACCTCCGGACTCTGCATAAAACGGCGTCTTATTGAGTATGACTCCACCCGAATCTCCAGCCTTCAAGGTATCCACTGTTTTACCATCCTGATATAAGGCTTCAACTGTCGCTTTTTGGGTCGCTTCCTGTGTCACTAGTTCGTAACCGGTGAATTCCGTTTTTAAATCTGTGTCCGGTAATTCCAACATATCGACACGAAACTTGTTCGCTGACCGGGCACGATGGCGTTGCTGTTCCATGGCTTTTTCATAAGTTGCATTATCCAGGGTTAAACCACGCTCGCGTGCAATATCGGCCGTTAAATCAACAGGAAATCCGTAAGTGTCATAGAGTTTGAATACGACGTCTCCCGAAATAACTGAACCCTGCATTTCACTGATTGCAGCTTCAAGATGTTTGAGTCCCTGCTCCAGGGTTTCTGCAAAACGTTGCTCTTCCTGCAGTAAAACCTGACTGACACGCTGACAATTTTTATCCAGTTTAGGGTAAGCCTCGCCCATTAATTGATTTAAAGGTGACACCAGCTTATGAAAAAACGGTTCAGTGAAACCCAGTTTATTCCCATGTCTGATTGCACGACGGATAATTCTGCGTAATACATATCCACGGCCTTCATTAGAAGGGACAACACCATCCGTAATAATAAATGCACAGGAACGTATATGGTCTGCAATCACTTGTAAGGAAACTGTCTTGGTAATGTCTCCCTGGGTCATTTCTTCCTGGGTCATTTCTTCCTGAATCAGGGATTTGATAGAGGCGATCAGTGATTGAAAAATATCAATGTCATAATTGTTATGCACGTTTTGCACGACAGCAGTAACCCGCTCCAGACCCATCCCCGTGTCCACAGAAGGTGAGGGAATCGGATTCAGGTTGCCTTCCGCATCGCGATTGTATTGGGTAAATACAAGGTTCCAGATTTCAATGTAGCGATCCCCTTCCTGATCAGGACTGCCGGGGGGCCCGCCTGGGACATCCTCACCATGGTCATAAAATATTTCTGTGCAAGGTCCGCAGGGACCTGTATCTCCCAATTGCCAGAAATTATATTTCTCACCACAACGACTAAAACGTTCCTTTGCAACACCGATATCATTGAGCCAGATATCTGCAGCCTCATCATCGTCTTCAAAAACAGACACCCAGAGACGTGATTCAGGGATATCTAATTCCTTTGTTAAAAACTCCCATGCATAAGCAATGGCTTCATGCTTAAAATAATCACCAAAACTAAAATTCCCCAGCATCTCAAAAAAGGTATGGTGGCGTGCGGTATATCCCACATTTTCAAGATCGTTATGCTTACCACCTGCGCGAACACAACATTGCGAGGTAACCGCTTTATTGTATGGACGTTTCTCTATGCCCAGAAAAACATCCTTGAATTGCACCATCCCGGCGTTGGTAAACAACAAAGTCGGATCGTTCCCCGGAACCAGGGAACTACTCACCACGACTTCATGATCCCTGTCGCGGAAATAATTCAGGAAGGCATCTCGGATGTCGGAACTGCTTTTCATGATTTGCTTATTTTCAGGCTTCGTCTGTTCTAAAAATTCGTCTGATTTGCTCACTGGTAAAACCACGATATTGCAAAAACTGTGATTGTTTTATTTTATCCTGATAGGTTGATGGCAAAACCTTTCCATATTTTTTTTCACGCACATGACGTACTTCTTCGTTCCAACGGGGGTCATTTATTTCAAGATGTAAGGCAAGCAGTTCGTCACTGATGCTTCTTTCGCGCAATTCCTGTCGGATCCGAACTGGCCCGTAACCTCTTTGCACACGGCTGTAAACATAGGCCTCTGTATAACGATCATCACTCTGCAAACCTTCATCACGAAGCTGCTCGACGACTGCCAGCACATCTTCACTACACCCATCGCCTTTATTCAGTTTTCGTACCAACTCGCTGACACTATGCTCTCGTCTTGAGAGCAATCTTAATGCCTGCTTGCGAATTAAGGCGATATCTTCACTCAGGCTTCTGCTTCCTCGGCTGCCTCATCATCACTGGAAGATTTATCAGCAACATCAGGCATCACTGCGCTACGAATACCTTTTTCTATTTCATCGGCAATTTCAGGGTTTTCTTTGAGAAAAATCCTGACATTATCTTTCCCCTGACCGATTCGTTCACCTTTATAGCTATACCAGGCCCCGGCTTTCTCAATCAAATCATGTTTCACACCCAGGGTCACTATCTCACTCTCTCTGGAGATACCTTCCCCATAAATAATATCAAAAATAGCTTCCTTGAATGGCGGGGAGACTTTGTTTTTCACGACCTTCACACGCGTCTCATTACCGATGATTTCATCACCCTTTTTAATCGCGCCAATGCGTCGAATATCCAGACGTACCGAAGCATAAAATTTAAGTGCATTACCACCCGTCGTGGTTTCAGGATTGCCAAACATGACACCAATCTTCATTCGAATCTGGTTAATGAATATCACCATGGTATTCGAACGTTTGATATTTGCAGCTAGTTTGCGCAGTGCCTGTGACATGAGACGTGCTTGCAGTCCCATATGACTGGCACCCATATCACCTTCAATCTCGGCCTTTGGTGTCAATGCAGCAACTGAGTCAATAATAATCACATCAACTGCGCCTGAGCGCACCAGCATATCGGTTATTTCCAGGGCCTGTTCGCCAGTATCCGGTTGCGAGAGCAGCAAATCATCGATCTGCACACCCAGCTTGCCCGCATAACCTGGATCCAATGCATGCTCCGCATCAATAAAGGCAGCGGTGCCCCCCAATTTCTGAATTTCTGCCGCCGCATGTAATGCCAGGGTGGTTTTGCCCGATGATTCCGGCCCATAAATTTCAATCACCCGACCTCTTGGCAATCCTCCAATGCCCAGGGCAAGATCCAACCCCAGTGAACCGGATGAGACCGCTTCAATATCATGTGCCGACCCCACATCACCCATTCGCATGACAGCTCCCTTGCCGAACTGCTTTTCAATTTGGCCTAGCGCGGCAGTTAATGCTTGTTTCTTCTTTTCGTCCATTGATTTATACACCACATGTTTGATTTAAGTGAGATGATTATCCCATAAATCTGACCGCTCAGCCTAGGAGTCTGTCGGATTACGGGGTTCGTAGCGAGGCGAATGAAAAATTTCCCAGTTTTTCACTATTTTGAGGCGAATAGTGAACCTATTTAACTAAAAAGAGAGGAAAAGTGGGGGATTTTTTCATCGTCGCAGTAGAATCATCCATAGTCCGACAGACTCCCAAACTTGATGGGAAAAGATTTGCAACTGCTGAAGACGTGTAGTCAGGATTCGAGTAAATCCAGGGAACCTTGTAATGCCAGCATACACGCCTGCTGACGCACCCGCTGTCTGTCGCCCTGAAGTTGGGCCCTGGCGCTACGACGCGTGCCATCCTGGTGTACCCATGCAAAACAAACAGTGCCTACTGGTTTGTCTGCCGTTCCACCCTCTGGGCCGGCAACCCCTGTGATAGCAACGCCTATCTGAGCGTGACTGTTTGAGATTGCACCTTGCGCCATCTCCAGCGCCGTTTCCTCGCTGACAGCGCCTGAAGTCTCAAGCGTTTCCAGACGGACACCAAGACACTCCCGCTTGGCCTCATTGGAATAGGTGATATAACCCCGTTCAAACCATTGAGAGCTCCCAGAAATCTGCGTCACCAGCTCGGCGAGTCCTCCTCCCGTACAGGATTCGGCCGTCACCAACATTTCTTCTCTGAGCAATAAGACCTGTCCGAGGCGTTCAGCCATATTTGTCGTCGTGTTATTGATTGTCATTGGCTTATTTTATTTTGCTTATCTTCTTCGGCGTTGAAAAAATGATGTCAGTAACGAGGCACATTCATCTTTCATGACACCAGGTGTAATTTCAATCTTGTGGTTCAGCTTATCTGTCCCCAATAGTTCAAACACACTGCCTGCTGCGCCAGCCTTGGGATCCGTTGCACCATAAACCACACGAGCAACTCTTGCATGAATCAAGGCACCGGCACACATCATACAAGGCTCTAATGTCACGTATAGCGTCGTTTTTGGTAGGCGATAATTTTGAAGTTGTTCCGATGCGGCCCGCAGGGCCATGATTTCAGCATGTGCTGTAGGGTCATTGGATGATATAGGTTTGTTCCAACCTTCAGCAATGCATTCATCGTCCATCACAAGAATGGCACCGACCGGAACTTCATCTTGCTGTTCTGCCTTTTTGGCAAGTGATAATGCATACTGCATCCAGTCTTCGTCATTCATCTCAGGTTAAAAGTGAAAGTTGTAGGAATAAAACGTCATATATATTTGTTGTTTTTAAACATATCACTTTCCACACTTCACTTTTCACGTAATCATTCCCACTCAATAGTGGCTGGCGGCTTGCTTGAAATATCATAGGTTACACGTGAAATACCATCGACCTCGTTAATAATGCGACTCGAAACCTTTTCCAAAAACTTATAAGGCAAGTGTGCCCAATGTGCTGTCATGAAATCAAGGGTAACAACTGCACGTAAAGAAACAACATAATCGTATTTACGACTATCGCCCATTACACCGACCGAACGGACGGGTAAGAAGACCACAAAGGCCTGACTGACTTCGTCATAAAGATCATTGACACGCAGTTCTTCAATAAAAATATTATCTGCAAGACGCAACAGATCGGCATACTCTTTCTTAACTTCACCTAATATTCTTACACCTAGACCTGGGCCAGGAAACGGGTGTCGATGGACTATGCTTTCAGGCAATCCTAACTGTAACCCAAGTTTACGCACTTCATCCTTGAACAATTCTCGCAAAGGTTCAACCAATTCAAACTGCATGTCTTCTGGCAGCCCACCAACATTGTGATGCGTCTTGATGATCTGTGCCTTGCCTGTTTTTGCGCCAGCAGATTCAATAACATCAGGATAAATCGTCCCCTGTGCCAGCCACTTGATGCCTTTTAATTTGGCCGCTTCTTCAGCAAAAATATCGATGAAGTTGTTGCCAATAATTTTTCTCTTTTCTTCGGGGTCAGATATCCCCTCAAGTGCCTTCAGAAACCGGGATTCTGCATTGACACGAATGACCTTGACGCCCATATGCTTGGCAAAGTTTTCCATGACCTGATCGCCTTCTTGTAAACGAAGCAAGCCGTTATCAACAAATACACATGTGAGTTGATCGCCGATGGCTTCATGCAACAGGGCAGCGACAACAGAGGAATCCACTCCGCCAGATAAACCCAATAAAACCTCATCCTGTCCAACCTTTTCTCTGATGGTATGAATCGCATCTTCAGCAATGTTGTCCATATTCCACAAAGACTGACAACCCGAAATCTCATGCAGGAATCTTTGCAGTATGGCTCCTCCCTGTTTGGTGTGCGTTACTTCCGGGTGAAATTGCACACCATAAAAGTGTCGTTCTTCATCGGCCATCCCAGCAATCGGTGTGTTGTCTGTCGAAGCCATGACCTTGAACCCTTCGGGCAACTCGGCGACCTTATCCCCGTGGCTCATCCAGACATCCAGTAGTCCATGACCTTCATCATTGGTGTCATCCTGGATGTCTTTTAATAATGTCGTATGGCCTCTGGCACGAACCCTTGCGTAACCAAACTCTCTCACGGGTGAAGATTCAACCTTGCCACCAAGTTGCGCTGCCATAGTCTGCATGCCATAACATATGCCCAGCACTGGGACATCCATTTGAAAGACAATCTCAGGCGCATTGATATCACTCTCAATCGTTACCGATTCAGGCCCACCAGAAAGAATAATTGCCTTGGGATTAAATGCCTGTATGTCATCTGATGACATATCGAAGGGATGAATTTCACTGTATATATTTGCCTCTCGTACGCGACGTGCGATCAACTGTGTGTACTGAGAACCAAAATCCAGAATAAGAATTTTTTCAGAATGTATATTGGTCATGCTTGGGCCAAAATTATTGAGCCAGTATTATTGAGTCAGGGTTAAACAACTTTCAGTCATACGACCAGGTTAAATTTTTATACTCTGCGTGTGTCTATTTAAGAAGACTTACCACATAGAACCATCTACTCCATCCGATAATTCGGTGGTTCCTTGGTTATCGTCACATCATGTACATGACTTTCACGCATCCCCGCATTGGTCAAACGGAGGAACTCTGGGCGTGTGCGCATTTCTTCCAGATCTTTACAGCCGGTATAACCCATTGCCGCACGCACCCCACCCAGTAATTGATGAATGATGACATCCAATGGACCTTTATACGGTACGCGCCCTTCAATCCCTTCAGGTACCATTTTTTCGATTTCATCGTTCTCCTGAAAATAACGATCAGAAGAACCATGCTGTTTTGACATGGCACCCAGTGATCCCATACCACGGTAGGTTTTATAGGAACGCCCCTGATATAACTCGACTTCCCCCGGCGCTTCTTCCGTCCCGGCAAACAATCCACCAATCATGATTGAATAGGCGCCTGCAACAATCGCCTTGGCAACATCACCGGAAAAACGAATACCTCCGTCCGAAATAAACGGTATATCGGTCCCCTTGAGTGCCTCAGCCACATTGGCAACCGCACTGATTTGTGGCACACCGACACCCGAAACTATACGAGTTGTACAGATTGAACCAGGTCCGATACCCACCTTCACGCCGTCTGCCCCTGCATCAACCAAGGCTTTGGCACCTGCGGACGTCGCCACGTTGCCGCCAATCACCTGACTATCCGGAAATGTTGTTTTGACCCAGCGCACCATATCAAGCACACCTGCAGAATGACCATGTGCAGTATCGACAACGATGACGTCAACACCGTCTTGAATGAGTGCTTCAACCCTATCCTGAGATGCTTCACTGACACCGACAGCAGCACCCACACGCAACTGTTCATCACTGTCTTTACAGGCATTCGGGAATTCATGTGCTTTCTGAATATCCTTGGCTGTCACCAACCCGCGTAACTGGAAATTCTTGTTAACCACCAATACCTTTTCAATCCGGTGCTTGTGTAATAATCCTTTTATCTCTTCTTTACTCGCCCCTTCATTGACGGTGACCAACTTATCTTTCTTTGTCATGATATTCCGGATCGGATCGCTGAGTCGTGTTTCAAAACGCATGTCTCGGCTGGTGACAATCCCAACCAGATCTTCACCATCCACGACTGGCAGACCGGATATTTTGTAGTGCCGGGTCAAATCGAGCACTTTTTGGATGGTTGTATCTGGCGAAACGGTTAAAGGGTCTTTAACCACACCACTCTCATGTTTCTTCACCAAGCGAACTTGCTTGGCTTGTGCTTCCGGACTCATGTTCTTATGAATAATGCCAATGCCCCCTTCCTGGGCTAAAGCAATCGCCAGACGGGATTCTGTGACGGTGTCCATTGCGGCCGACAGCAGTGGAATGTTGAGTGTTATTTCCCTTGTCAGGCGGGCGGCTAGATCAACTTCCCGGGGTAAGACCTCCGAGAAGGCGGGCACTAATAGGACATCATCAAAGGTAAGGGCTTGCTCGTTTACACGCATATCTTAATTATTTGGCATATTTGAACGATTAGCATCGCTTAACTATCTGATTTAAAGATAAAAATAACCGCGCATTATAACGCCGGGCAGCCGAATGGTAAATCACTGTTTGTTTTGCCAGCCGGCGCATCTTTACGTAGCATTGGAGTATGAGCGATATTTCTGTCAATCAGCGAGACATCTACAACGTCACACGATTGAATCGTGAAGTCCGAGCGGTGTTGGAAGGCAGTTTCCCAAGCATCTGGCTACAGGGGGAGATTTCAAATTTTGCCCGCCCTGCCTCAGGTCATATGTATCTTACCCTGAAGGATATCCACTCCCAGGTGCGCTGTGCCATGTTCAAAAACAAAAATCGCTTCCTTAAATTTGAACCTGAAAATGGTGTTGAAGTGCTTGTACGCGCAAACGTTAGTCTTTATGAAGGGCGCGGCGAATTTCAATTAATTATTGAGTACATGGAGCTAGCAGGTGAGGGGGGTCTTCAGCGTGCATATGAAGAGCTGAAACAGAAATTATTCATGGAGGGTCTATTTGAGGAAGAACACAAGCAGCCCCTTCCGAACATGCCCCGGACAATTGGCATCATTACTTCGCCCACAGGCGCTGCTATTCGAGATATCTTAAGTGTCCTCAAACGCCGTTATCCCGCAGGAAATATTATCATTTATCCCGTGGCTGTTCAGGGCGAAGGTTCAGCAGAACAGATTACAACCATGCTCAAGACTGCGGAAAAAAGAAATGAATGTGATGTCCTCATACTTTCACGTGGAGGTGGTTCGATTGAAGATCTCTGGGCTTTTAATAATGAAACATTGGCCAGAGCCATTTTTGATTGTTCACTTCCTGTCGTCTCAGG